>CALWEE010000075.1 GCA_944376975.1 uncultured Lachnospiraceae bacterium | reverse complement strand
CCTGCCAGTAAAACTTTTTTAATACCGTCTCCTAAAATATCCATAATATATCCTCCCTTCAGATGACCCGTCGCCTTTCGGCCGCGTTTTCACGCGCGGCCCGTCGTTCTTCCTATCTGGAAAAAAACGCCGCCAGTTCCGGGATAAAGATCATGCACCCTGTGACCGCCGCCATGATGGCCGCCACTAAAACAGCGCCTGCCGCCGCGTCCTTGGCCAGTTTCGCCAACGGCTTTCTCTCTTCCGTCACCAGGTCCACCACGGATTCCAACGCCGTGTTGACCATCTCAAGCGCCATGACCAGGCCGAACAATATGAAACACATACACCACTTCACCAGAGAGATCCCAAACACAAAACCGGCTACGATCACCAGCGCCATGGCGCAGCAGTGGATCTGCATGTTGCGCTCCTTGGAGATGACCGCCCATATGCCTTCAAAGGCGTAACCGAAGCTTTTGTATATCGGCGCTTTTTTCTGTCGTTTCATTCCGTTCCTGATCCTTTCTTGGCCCGCGGCGATGGCGGGGTCCGGTACTCTTATGAACAGTATACCACAGCCGCTTTTATTCATCCAGTCGTTTCAGCGTCTGTTCATCTTTATATTGCCTTTTATCCCTCTGCCATTGTATAATGATATACACATTTTGAATCTACGCATCGAAGGTGATTATCGTTGACGCCATTACCATTGAACGAACAGGCTTTTGAATATCTGAAAAAAATGATCACGGACAATACGCTCCAGCCGGATACGATCTATTCGGAAACCAAACTTTCCAAGGAGCTGGGAATATCCCGCACGCCTTTCCGGGACGCCATCCACCGGCTGGCCCAGGAAGGCTATATCGATATCATCCCCAGCAAAGGGTTTTGTCTGCATAAGCTGAGCGTACAGGACGTGTGGGACACCTTCCAGCTGCGTTCCGCCCTGGAATGCTACTGCGCCGTGGAAATAAGCAAAGCCGCCGACACGCCCAGGGCCGGGCGTCTGTTTGACGAATTGTCCCATATCCTGGAACGGTCCCGCCAGATCCTTGACGACCCGTCCCGTATTGACGAATTCCTGAAATATGACCTTTTGTTCCACACAATGATCATCGATTTTTTTGAAAACCGGGAACTGTCTTCCACGTTCAGCGCTTATCTGTACCGTATAAAAAGTCTTGCTGACCTTACGCTGCACCATGCCGGTCGTATCGAAGACGCGTTCACGGAACATTTCCAGATCTTCCAGGCCATGAAAGAAGGCGACGCCTGCCAGAGTTATGAACAGATGCGCGCCCATATGGAGAAGACGAAGCAGATGAGCCTTGAAGCGTTGGAAAACAACTGAAAGCACAAAAACGGGGCGGCCATGCCGCCCCTGAACTTTTTTATCCGCGTATGGAAGCCGCCAGCGCCGCCGCTTCCGCGCAAAGCTGCCGGATCTTCTCGAACGCGCCCTTCTCGATCAACTCTTTTTTTACCATCCAGCTGCCGCCGCAGCACAGGACTTTATCACAGGACAGATACGACTTCAGGTTATCCGGTCCGATGCCGCCTGTAGGCATAAAGCGCGCCATGGGATAAGGCGCGGAAAGCGCCCGGATCATGTCCAGTCCGCCGGCCTGTTTTGCCGGGAAAAACTTTATGACTTTCAATCCCCGTTTTACGCCCTGGGCAACTTCCGATGGCGTCATGCAGCCGGGAAAGACCGGGATATTTTTTTCCAGGCACAGATCGACGATCTCCGGATCAAATCCGGGGCTCACGATAAATTCCGCGCCCGCCTCCACAGCCTGCTCCACCTGGCCGGCTGTCAGCACCGTTCCGGCGCCCACCAGCATATCCGGACACGCCGCGCGGATGCGTCGGATCGATTCCGCCGCCGCGTCTGTCCGAAAGGTCACCTCCGCGCAGGAAAGGCCCCCTGCCGTCAACGCCTTCGCCAGAGGCGCCGCGTCTTCGGGATCGTCGAGAACGACCACCGGTATGACCGCGCATTCATAAAATCTTTCTTCTATCGTCTTCATAACCGCTCCTCCTGTTATCTTTGTATATCCGAAGAAACATTGCCCTCTGCCCCCATCATGGAACGGATCGTTCCCGGATCGTCGATCAGGCACACATCCCCCCGGACCGTATGCTTAAAAGCGCTGACGGCCACGGCGAAATCCACGGTCTCTTTCGGCGCGTACCCGTGCGTCAGGCCATAGATCATCCCGGCCGCGAAAGCGTCGCCGCCGCCGACCCGGTCAAGAACGGGAAACGTGATCTCCCGGCTTTCATAGGTCCGGCCTTCATACCACATGTACGCCTTCAGACTGTTTGTGTTGTCACCGAAGGTTCCCCGGACATGCCGGGCCATACACCGGATATTCGGATATTTCGCCTTGAAAGCCTGGAATACCCGGTGCTGCGTCTCCCGGTCCGGCCGCATGGAAAGCCCGTCTTTTACATCGCCTTTTTGGTGATCCGACTCATCCTTCCACAGATGGTACGGCTCAATACCGAACAGCACATCCACATAGGGAAGGCATCGGGTACAGAAATCCCGCGCCGCGTCCCAGCTCCAAAGGGCTCCCCGGTAATTTCCGTCGAAACTTATGGTCATCCCCTTGTCTTTGGCCAGTTTAAGGCACCTAAGCGTCAGCCTGGCGCAGCTTTCGCCAAGGGCCGGCGTGATCCCGCTCAGATGCAGCCATGTACGGCCTTCCAGTATCTTTTCCAGATCCAGCCGTTCATAGTCATATTCGGAAAAGGCGCTGTGTTTTCGGTCGTAAACGACCTGACTGGAACGGACGCCGAAGCCGGTTTCCAGATAATAGCTTCCCAGCCGGTGGGTCGGCGTTTCTTCCGGTGTGGAAAAGATCACCGGCCCGCAGCCAACGCCCTGGGAAGAAAGGGCGCGGATCGCGCTTCTTCCAAGGATATTATCGGGCACGACGGTAAAATACGCCGCGTCCATACCCAGTCCCGCCAAAAGCGCCGCTATATTGGCTTCGCTTCCCCCGTAATCCGCTTCAAACACGGAGGTCTGCCGGATCAGCCGACGATCCGGCGGCGTGAGCCTGAGCAGGATCTCGCCCAATGTGATCAGTTTATGGGTTCGTTCTTTTTCTTCCATCAGAATTCCAGATACGCTCCTTTCATGGGGCTGGCCGCATGTTCGCTGAACAGGCGGAGCACGCCTTTCTTATACCGGCGTTCCCTGGGTTTCCAGTTCTTCCGTCTTTCCGCCAAGATGGCGTCGATCTCGTCCATCGGCTTTCTTTCGCCTTTGACGCCGATGATGTTCAGCTTCCGCGCTTCCACGTCGATCTCGATCAGATCCCCTTCTTCCACAAGCGCGATGGGACCGCCGTCCACGGCCTCCGGGCTGCAGTGTCCGATCACCGGACCTGTGGACGCGCCGGAAAACCGTCCGTCCGTGATCAGGGCAATGCTCCGGCCCAGTTCTTTATCGCTGCTGATCGCTTCGGATGTGTAGAACATCTCCGGCATACCGCTGCCTTTCGGCCCTTCATAGCGGATGAACACCGCGTCCCCTTTGGACACTTTATGCTTCAATACCGCGTCCAGACATTCTTCTTCGCTGTCAAAGGGACGGGCCCGCAAAACCGCTTTGAACATTTCCTTCGGACAGGCCGTATGCTTGATCACGGCGCCTTCCGGCGCCAGGTTGCCCCGAAGCACCGCGATGCTGCCGTTCGTCCCCAGCGGTTCGTCATAAGGCCGGATGATATCGGTCTTTTTCAACGAAACATTATAGCGTTTGTTAAATTCCTGAAGCCAGCGGTCGCATCTTTCATAAAATCCGTTTTTCTTTAATTCATCCAGATTTTCTCCCAATGTCTTCCCGGTCACGGTCATCACGTCCAGATGCAGATGCTGCCGTATCTCTTCCATGATGGCCGGTACGCCTCCGGCATAATAGAAACATTCCGCCGGCCAGCGTCCTGCCGGTCTTACATCCAGCAGATACCGGGCGCCTCGATGGAGCCGGTCAAAAGTATCGCCGGTGATCTCGATGCCAAACTCATGGGCCAGAGCCGGTATATGGAGCAGGCAGTTGGTGCTTCCCGATATGGCCGCGTGGACCAGCACGGCGTTCTCAAAACTTTTCTCCGTCACGATATCGCTGGGACGCATGCCGGGCATGGTGGCCAGTTTTACCGCCAATGCCCCCGCCTGCCTCGCGTAATCCAGAAGATCCGGGCTGGTGGCCGGCATGAGGGCGCTTCCGGGAAGGGCGAGCCCCAGAGCCTCCGCCATGATCTGCATGGATGAAGCGGTGCCGATAAACGAACAGGCGCCGCAGCTTGGACAGGCATTGCATTTTGCCCAGTTCAATGTTTCTTCGTCGATCTCACCCCGCTGATACCGGGCGCTGTACATACCCAGCTGCTCAAGGGTGAGCATGTCCGGTCCGGCATTCATGGTCCCGCCCGGCACCACCACCGACGGGATGTCCACCCGGGCCAGGCCCATCAGATTGCCGGGCATGCCTTTGTCGCAGCTGGCCAGATAGACCGCCGCGTCAAAAGGCGTCGCGTTGGCGTGTATCTCGATCATATTGGCGATCATCTCCCGGCTGGCCAGGCTGTAATTGATGCCGTCGGTCCCCTGGCTTTCCCCATCACAGATATCCGTGCAATAATACCGGGCGCCGTGTCCTCCGGCTTCTTCCGCCCCTTTCCGTACTTCTTCCACAAGCTTGTCCAGATGGCCGCTCCCCGGGTGGCTGTCCCCATAGGTACTTTCGATCATGACCTGAGGTTTTCCAAGATCTTCCGGTTTCCACCCTGTCCCGATGCGCAAAGGATCCATCTCCGGCGCCAGACGGCGCATTTCCTGACTTTTTAATTCCATGTCATTCGCTCCTCTCCGGGTTTTATCCCCCTATATTTTGAATTATAGGAACGATCGTATGGGATTTCAATACATATGATGTATTTATTGGCAATTTTCCCATCTGCACAAAAAAACAGCCGTCCTTCCTTTTTGGACCGCTGTATTTTTGCGCAGATTGACGATATCCGATCGCTGGTTGTTTTTTTAGAAGAAAATACATCTGATGAATCTTCGCGCGCTTTTCCATTTACCTCTTTGGTGTCAGCGACCGGGACCCGATCTTTCTTCGAGGATGCTTAAGATCGTCTGGCGGTTATAGGTCAGGTGCATGATCATGGCGCAGCGCGCCCCTACCGAATCCCGCTTTTCAATAGATTCCGTGATGGAACGATGGGTCTTTATCGTTTCTTCCATCAGCATCCGATGGGTCAGGCTGGCAAAAGTGGACACGGCCGTGTTGATCACCGGAAGCAGGATCTCCACCACCTGGTTTTTGCTGCATCCGGCGATACAGGTATGAAACTCAATGTCTTTGCTGATATGGTTCCTTCCGGTCACATAGAGTTTTTCCGTTTCATCGCACAGACGGCGCAGCCGTACAAGGTCGTCCTTCGTCGCGTTTTTGCAGGCGAGGGCGGCGATCTCCGGTTCGATCATCAGGCGCACGTCAAAAAGCTCCAGCGCCAGCTGATATTTATCTTCGATCTTGCCAAACCCCAGCGGATCGTCATCCAACGCGCTGGTGCTGATCACATAGGTCCCGGATCCCTGCCGGACTTCCAGTACGCCCCGTGACACAAGCCCCTTTACCGCTTCCCGGACCGTGCTCCTGCCCACGCCGAACCGCTTCGCCAGCTGAAATTCGTTGGGTATCCGTTCTCCCGGGCGGACCGGTTCCTGAAGGATATATTTCATCAGGCCGTCTTCTACCCGGTCTGCCAGCGGCCGCCGGTCGGTCGTTTCATATCGTTCCATGTTCTCCACTCCTCGTATGGTTTCCCGTTCTTTTATTTTATAAGATGAGCCGCTCCTGTCCATAGATCGCGTCTTTTTCCAGAAAGCTTTTCTGAGCGCCCTGCCGGACTTCGTCGTCCGCTTTCAGATGTCCCAGCAAAAGGGGCGATGACGGATCGTGAAGCCGAAAATTGTCAACGGCTTTTTTATGATCTTTATTGGCGTAACAATACCGGCAGCCGTTCAGGCAGGTATCGTACGCGCCGATATCCCGGCTTTCCATACAGTGACAGCCTTCCCGCATACCTTTGTGCTTCAGGCTACGAAAAACGATCCCGTTGGCCTGCCCGAGCATCTGAAGGGTAACGCAGCCGGAGGGCTGTATGCCGTAGCGGGTATAATCTCCATTGGTACCGCAGGTCTGGATGGGGATACCGTATTTCCCGGCGATCCTTCCCAGGCCTTCCGCCAGCGTCTCCTTTTCCTCTGCCCTCAAAGGGACGAGTTCCGGCATGTTGACTTCCAGTTTTTTATACATTTCCACAAAACTGAAGACGCACCGGTCCACATGGCCGGCCAGGCGGGACGCCATGTGATCGAAGGTTTCCATATGGACGTCGATCGTATATTTGGGCGTCAGCAGTACCGGATCGTACCGCCAGCAGATACGTTCCTTCCCAACCTGTTTCTCCAATTCCAGCAGCGTGTCGATGCTGGCGTCGATGTCGGGCACGCCCGGTTCGATATCTTTGCCGTAGGCCGTGATCGTATATTGGAAATGGGTATGGAAACGGTCCGTGATCTGATGGAGATCCTTCAATATGGGCCGGTAATTTTTTGAACAAAATTCCACGCAGTCCACTTTCTCCGGCGTCAGCTCATAGCGGGTCACTTTGTTTGGAAACAGCGGATTGCGGGAAAGGACATAGCCTTCTTTGAACCGGTTTAAAAGCCATGGCGTAAAGTACTGCACCGTGTCGGTACGCGCGCCGGTATTGATGATCATGATCCACTCCTCCTTACGGTCTGTCGCTTTGCGCCCGCGCGGGCATCCACGTTTCCCAGCGCATTTCGTATTCTTTTTCTCCCACGGCTTCGTCATAGCATTCGCGCCATATCCGGAACCCTTCTCTTTGATAAAAACGCAGGGCCCGTCCGTTCTTCTGATAAACGTTCAGACGCAGTTTGGTGTTTTTGGCCTTTACATGGTCCAGCAGGGCTTTTCCTATGCCCCGCGACCGGCTGTTTTCGGAAACAAAAATACCGGCTATATGATCACCATCCAGTCCTATGAAGCCCTGAATGTTTTTTTCGTCTTCATACACATACACCTCTGCCTGCGCCAGCTGTTCTTTCACAGGAATGAAATGGTGTTCCCAGTATGCCTGGGGAATGTAGTCGTGCGTTTTTATATTGGACTCTAACCATATGGCCGCGACCCGGTCTATGTCTTCTTTATGTAAACTTCTGATCATGGG
>CALWEE010000074.1 GCA_944376975.1 uncultured Lachnospiraceae bacterium | reverse complement strand
AGATACCGGAGACACTTAAAATATATACAACAGACCAGGCTCAGGAAGACGCCATGGATCAGCTGGAGCATATGGTGGGGCTTTCCGGCGTAAAAAAAGAAATCCGGAAAATGATCCGCCAAAGCCGTTTTGAAGGGACCGCGCCGCCGAAACATTTCATATTCGCAGGCAATCCGGGAACCGGTAAGACCACTGTGGCCAGGATACTTGGGCTTGTACTGAAAAAAGCGGGCGTTTTAAAAAGGGGTCATGTGGTCACCACGGATCCAAGCCAGCTGATCGCCGGCTATAAAGGCCAGTCGGCCATAAAAGCACGGGAAGTATTCGATACAGCAGTGGATGGGGTTTTATTTATTGACGAGGCGTACGGACTTTTACCATCGAATGCCCTGGGGAAAGAGACGGATTTCGGCGGGGCAGTCATGGATATGCTTCTTAAATATACGGATCCGTCCAATGGCCAGCCCATCTGTTTTGTCTGTGCCGGATATGAAAGGGACATGAAAGCTTTCCTGGATTATAATCCCGGGCTTTCACGCAGGTTTCATGTGATCCGTTTTGACAACTACAGTGTGGATGAGCTGATGGAAATACTTGGCCGGGTACTGGAAGCCGCCGGTTATGAAGCGGAACCGGGATATATGGAAGCGGCCCGGGCCAATTTTTCGGCGAATATCCGTCAGATCCAGGAAAAATATAACGGGGGATATGTATCCGGCTATTTTGCGTCTTCCAAGGACCGGCTGTTTGAACGGCTGGAGGAAACCTACGGCGATGGGGAGGTGCCGAAGAAAGAACTGAAGCGGCTCCTGCGCCGGGACGCGCCGTGACAGGAGAGAAATTTTGCCGGATGACGGCTTGACAACCCATGCGGCCGTTGATAAAATGATATACAGTTTTATAACAAGACGTTGAAGAGGAATATTAAGAAACCGGACATGGACAGAGAGCTGCCGGCAGGTGCGAGGCAGTATGGAACGTTTCCCAACTGGCCTCGGAGTCCCGTATCTGAAGGGGAGACCTGCGTAAGATGCGGCGCCTCATCCCCGATATCGGATGAACGAGCGCGCTGCCTTTAGGCGGCGAATTAGAGTGGTACCACGGAACAGAAGCCTTTTCGTCTCTATCGGACGGAGAGGCTTTTTTATTATCCGCTCAGAGCGGATAGCGAGGGACGTCCGTGGCTATGTCATAAAACAATAACTTTTGGAGGTTGAAGAAATGGCTGTATCTTACAATCACAGAGAGATTGAAAAGAAATGGCGGGAGAACTGGGAGAAACACCCGGTCAATGTCAACGATGGCAAAAAACCGAAATATTACTGCCTGGATATGTTTCCTTATCCGTCAGGCAACGGCCTGCATGTGGGCCATTGGAGAGGTTATGTGATCTCCGACGTATGGAGCCGCTATAAAATGCTCCAGGGCTACTACCTGATCCATCCCATGGGCTGGGACGCTTTCGGCCTTCCGGCGGAAAACTACGCCATCAAGATGGGCGTTCATCCGGCCAAGTCCACGGCGGACAACATCGCCCATATCAAGGAACAGATCAAACAGATCGCCGCGATCTATGACTGGGACATGGAAGTCAACACGACCGATCCGGACTTCTACAAATGGACCCAGTGGATCTTTGTAAAAATGTTCAAAGCGGGCCTGGCTTATGAAAAAGAGATGCCGATCAACTGGTGTCCGTCCTGTAAGACCGGTCTGGCCAACGAAGAAGTCGTCAACGGCTGCTGCGAACGGTGCGGCTCTCCGGTGACAAAGAAAAACCTGAAGCAGTGGATGCTGCGCATCACCAAATACGCGGACCGGCTGCTGAACGATCTGGACAAACTGGATTGGCCGGAAAAGGTTAAAAAGATGCAGACCGACTGGATCGGAAAATCCTACGGGGCCGAAGTGGAATTCAAGGTGGACGGCAGGGACGACGCGATCACGGTCTACACGACCCGTCCGGATACCCTCCACGGCGCCACCTTCATGGTGCTGGCGCCGGAACACGCGCTGGCCAGATCTCTGGCCACCGATGAGACGCGGGAAGCGGTGGAAAAATACATCTTCGACGCGTCCATGAAATCCAACGTGGACCGTCTCCAGGACAAGGAAAAGACCGGCGTATTTACAGGAAGCTACGCCATCAATCCGATCAACGGCAAAAAAGTGCCGATCTGGCTTTCCGATTACGTCCTGGCGGATTACGGCACCGGCGCCATCATGTGCGTACCGGCCCATGACGACAGAGACTTTGAATTCGCGAAGAAATTTGATATCCCCATCGTTCAGGTCATCGCCAAAGACGGTGTGGAGATCCCGGATATGAAAGAAGCCTATACGGAAGCTTCCGGCACGATGATCAATTCCGGCGACTGGAACGGTATGGAATCGGCCGTGCTCAAAAAAGAAGCCCCGGAAATGATCGAAAAGATGGGCTGCGGACGCAAGACCGTCAATTATAAACTGAGAGACTGGGTATTCTCCCGTCAGAGATATTGGGGCGAGCCGATCCCGATCATCCACTGCCCGAAATGCGGCTGCGTTCCGGTTCCGGAAGAGGAACTGCCGCTGCGCCTGCCGGATGTGGAATCGTATCAGCCTACCGGTACCGGAGAATCACCGCTGGCGGCCATCGATGAGTGGGTCAATACCACCTGCCCGGTATGCGGCGCGCCGGCCAAGCGGGAGACGAATACCATGCCCCAGTGGGCCGGGTCGTCCTGGTACTTCCTCAGATACGTGGACAACAAAAACGATAAAGAACTGGTATCCAGAGAAAAAGCCGACAAGTATCTTCCGGTGGATATGTACATCGGCGGCGTGGAACACGCGGTGCTCCATCTGCTTTATTCCCGGTTCTATACCAAGTTCCTCTGCGATATCGGCGCCATTGATTTTGACGAGCCTTTCCATAAACTGTTCAATCAGGGCATGATCACCGGAAAGAACGGCATCAAGATGAGCAAGTCAAAAGGCAACGTGGTTTCTCCGGACGATCTGGTAAGAGATTACGGCTGCGACTCCCTGAGAATGTACGAACTGTTTGTCGGTCCGCCGGAACTGGATTCCGAGTGGGACGACAGGGGCATCGACGGGGTTTACCGGTTCCTGAACCGTTTCTGGCATATGGTGCTCAATAACAAAGACGCCCAAGTCAAAGAGACAAAGGAACTGATCAAACTCCGTCACAAGATGGTCTATGACATCACCTCCCGTCTGGAAGCGTTCAGCCTGAACACCGTTATTTCCGGATTTATGGAATACAACAACAAGTTCGTGGACCTGACGAAAAAAGGCGGAGTGGATAAGACCACGCTTGAGACCGCGGTGATCTTGCTGGCGCCGTTCGCGCCGCATATGGCGGAAGAATTGTGGCAGCAGCTGGGTCATGACACATCGGTGTTTGACAACAGATGGCCTTCAGTGGATGAAGAAGCGATGAAAGACGATGAGATCGAGATCCCGGTACAGATCAACGGCCGGACAAAAGCGGTCATCAGCGTTTCGGACGGCGCGTCCAAAGAAGACGTACTGGCCATGGCCAAAGAAGCTCTTGGCGGAAAGCTGACCGGAAACGTGATCAAAGAGATCTATGTTCCGGGCAAGATCGTCAATATCGTGGCAAGATAAAACAGCAGGGTGTGTCCGAACGGCACACCCTTTCTGTTCATAAAGAAGACTGAGTGTTCTGGGCCTGCATGAGGGCCTGGAACATTTTCAGCTGTTCAGGCGTGACGCTCACGTTTTTCATCTGGTTCATCAGATGGGACAGGTCGCTGTTTTTGGTCAGCTCCGTATATTGGTTGTAAAGGCGGACCGCGCTGAGCATGTTCAGGAACGTGTCGATCTGTTCCGCCTCCTGGGAAGAACAGTATTTTTTTATATCGCCGAGCAGCTCCTCCAGGCCCGGGCGCTTGTCGGGAGCCAGGGAGCAGATGGACAGTTTTTCGTCGTCAAAAATGGCCAAAGTCTTTCGCGTTTCCAGAACGCGGGCCAAAAAGGCGGCTGTCCGCCCGTTGGCGGGCGTCATGTAGGGAACGGCGGCTTTCAGTATCTGAGCCGGTCCGCAGTAAGAGCGGGAGTCCAGTTCGGTCATCGGTATGGACGATGGATCCATAGATACCTCCTTTCATGGCGGGGCATCCGGGACTTGTACGACCCGGACGGATACATACGGGTGTGCCGGCCCCCGGAAAAGATACCGGGGCCGGCTTTACGCGGACCGGACAGGGGAGTACATATCCCCTATCCGGATCACGTCTGGGTGTCAGAAGCAGCCATTGCCGCACAGACAGCTGATCAGCAGGATAAGGATCAGCAGGTCGCAGCTGCTGTTGTTGTTTCCGCAGCCGCAGAAGGAGGAACCGTTGCCGCCGCAGCAAAGGAGCAGGAGAATGATCCATATACAGGAACATCCGTCGCCTCCATTTAAAAGTCCGCCGTTGTTTCCGCAGCCGCAGTCGTTATTGCAGCAGCCTGTCGCAGCTAAATCGCTCATGTTTTCTGCCTCCATAAGATCTTTTTTTGATTTTGATTTATTATATGGGCCGGAGGTTGTCCCGTTGACACGATCGGGGAAAAAATATGGGCCGGCTTTTGAAAGGAGGATCCGGATATGCAGATGGTAGATCTGGTCCATCAGATAGCGGAAAAGTATCTGATGGACGGGAGCCGGGCGGTGGACGCCACCATGGGAAACGGCAAAGACACGGAAGCGCTGTGCCGGCTTGTGGGCAGTCATGGCCTTGTCTATGCTTTCGATATACAGGAAGAAGCGCTGCGCCTTACCCGTATCCGGCTTGAGAAGGCCGGACTTTCGCGGCGGGCAAAGCTTTTTTTGTGCTCCCACGCCAAGGCGGCGGATATGCTGGCGGAACCGGTGGATCTGTTCGTGTTCAATCTGGGCTACATGCCCGGAGGCGACAAACGGATCATCACCCGTGGGGAGAGTACGGTCCAGGCGGTCAACGGGCTTCTTTGCCGGCTGAAGGCCGGAGGCATGGGGCTGATCCTTTCTTATTATGGGCATGAAGGCGGCCCGGAGGAAAAACGCATCCTGGAAGCGTTCCTGAAAGAACTTCCGGGAAAAGAATATGACGTGACCCGGACAGCCATGGTCAACCGATCCCATTTTCCGCCGATATTGTACGCGATAAAAAAATTGTCATAAGGACCAAATTTCGACAAATTTTACACTCATTTTGTGATATAATCGGGACAGTTTCAGAAATGAGGGAGTGCGTTATGATCATTGAAGAACCCCGGATGAATCAGTTGGGTTACGCTTTGAAAGAATATCGGGTACGCCACAATATGACCCAGCAGGATCTGGCGGAACAGCTGGGCGTCAGCACGAATACGATCCATCTTTGGGAGACACGGGTGTGCAAGCCTTCCATGGGGTCGCTGCTTTTGTTGTCCGACCTGTTAGACATGCCGCTTTTAGACATCATCTCCAAGTCCAAACAGAAATTTTAAACGGCAAAACCTTCGGGAAACAGTTTTTTCGCGGTTGCGGCTGTTCATTTCTTTTCCGCTGTGGTACAATGGGTTGGTACGGCGGCCGGCGCCAGGGCCGGCGTCCGGACGAACCAGATAAAAGGAGGCAGTATCATGGCTGTTTTGGTGACAGGCGGCGCGGGGTATATCGGAAGCCATACCTGCGTCGAGCTTCTTAACGCGGGATACGACGTGGTCGTTGTGGACAATCTGTCCAACTCCTGTGAAGAAGCGCTCAGACGAGTAGAAGAGATAACCGGAAGGAAACTTGCGTTTTATAAAACGGACATACGTGACGAAGAAGGGCTGGAAGCGGTCTTTGGAAAAGAAGATATCGATTCGGTCATCCATTTCGCGGGGCTGAAAGCGGTGGGCGAATCGGTGGAAAAACCGTTGGCGTATTACCGAAACAATGTGGCGGGTACGCTCGTCCTCTGCGATGTCATGCGCCGTCACGGCGTGAAGAAGATCGTGTTCAGTTCATCGGCCACGGTTTACGGCAATCCACGGACGGTACCCATCCGGGAAGACTTTCCCCTTTCCGTGACGAATCCCTATGGGCGTACAAAACTTATGCTGGAAGAGATCCTCAGGGACCTGTCCGTGTCCGATCCGGAGTGGAAGGTCATCCTGCTGCGGTATTTCAATCCCATCGGAGCCCATGAAAGCGGCCGGATCGGCGAAAACCCCAGAGGCATTCCCAACAACCTCATGCCTTATATCACTCAGGTGGCGGTGGGCAAGCTTGAGAAGCTGAACGTGTTCGGCAACGATTACGATACGCCCGACGGTACGGGCGTCCGGGATTATATCCATGTGGTCGATCTGGCAAGAGGCCATGTACGCGCTTTAAAGAAGATGGCGGCTTCAGACGGAGGCGTGCTCGTCTATAATCTGGGGACCGGCGTGGGTTACAGCGTTCTGGACGTGGTCCATGCTTTCGAGGAAGCGTCAGGGCTTAAGATCCCTTACCAGATATGCCCAAGGCGCGCCGGCGACATCCCTACCTGCTACGCGGACGCTTCCCTGGCCCAAAAAGAGCTGGGCTGGAAGGCGGAGTATGATATCCGGAAGATGTGCGCCGATTCCTGGAACTGGCAGAAGAATAACCCGAAAGGCTACGAAGAAGACTGATAAACGAACAGACGACCGTGAAGGGAGCCGACCGCGTTTTTTACGCGTCCGGCTCCCTTTTATGATAGTGCCCGGCTCCGGTCAGCCGCGATGTCGATACAGATCGGAGTCCGCCAGCATTTTTTCCACATTGAGCAGGCCGAAACCCTGCTGGTTTCTGGGAAGGCGAAGATCGGTCGCCGTCATCTGCACGCATCGCTTGACTTCCTCATTGGTCATGTCCGGCGCTTTGGACAGAAGGATGGCCGCCGCTCCGGAGACGATGGGCGTGGACATGGATGTGCCGCTTCGTTTGGCGTATCCGTCTTTTCCGCCGATGAAGGGCGGGCTGCAGGAGAGGATCTCGGAACCGGGGGCCACCACGTCCGGTTTCGGTATCCGGCGTTTGGTCGGGCCTCTGCCGGAGTAATTATTTATGCGGGCGCCGTTGCAGAAGATCGCTTTCTGGTCGTCGGAAGAACCGACGGTGATCACTTTCCGGCTGATCCCCGGAGACGTGACCGACATGCGCCGGGGACCGTTGTTCCCGGCAGCGGCCACGACGACGATGCCCGCGTCCCAGGCTTCGTTGACATACTGTACGAGAATGGATTTTTCTTCATCCACCTCCGTATTTTCCGATCCGACGGAAATGTTGAGTACCCGTATATGATATGAACGGCGGATATCGATGACCCACCGGATAGCCTGGAGGATATGCCGTACGGATCCGTTTCCGTTGGCGTCCAGAACTTTTCCGACGATCAGATGACATTCGGGAGCCATTC
>CALWEE010000073.1 GCA_944376975.1 uncultured Lachnospiraceae bacterium | reverse complement strand
AGCGGCTTTTTCCCGATCCTGCTCGAACATTTCCCGACGGCGCGCGCCGTCCTGGCGCAGTTTCTGCCCCCGGTCCATCAGTTCCCGGTATGTCCTCGGAAGGTCCGTGTCCATAGGATACATCTCCCCGGTCCGGTTGACGCGTATATCTTCCGACCGGATCACGCGTTCCGCGTCCCTGCGGACATCCTCCTCGCTGTGGAGCTCACGGAACAGCCGGGCGATATCCTGATCTGCCCGGGCGTATTTTTCCCGCATCTGGACGCGGGCTTCCTTCTGGCCGGATATGTAACTTTCAAGATCCATGTGGGAGACAGCCACTTCCCGGAAGCTGCCGTACTTTTCTTCCACGGCCGCTTTCCCGTGGGCGACGCTCCCGAGCAGACGGTTTTTCGCGCCCCGCAGTTCTTCCAGTTTTTCCCGCGCCTCATCGGCTTCCTGCTGTTTTTGGCGGATCCGTTCTCTCAGCTCATCCAGGGCGGCGTCCGATACGCGGATAATGGGCGTTTCCTGGGACTGTTCTTTTATCTGCTCCGGCGACATGCCCCTGTTTTTCATCAGCTTTTTCAGCCTGTCCATCATCTGCTGATAACTTTGCAGCAGCCGGGTCTTATCCTGGGCGTTCGCGTGTTCCTTTTCATACGCTTCTTTCAGCCCGAGGAAGCGGGCTTCAAAGTCGTCGCCGTATGTCCGGGAGCCGTCTGTTTGCCCCTCCGCGCCTTCACCGTCCGCCCCGTCCGGCGTTTCCTGCGTGTAATACAGGGCGTACACGTCGTTCCACTGCCGGTCGATCCGCTCCGCTTCTTCCCGGAGCGCTTTTTTCTGATCTTCCAGCTGTTTTAATGTCTGATGGGCCAGGCGACGTTTTTCCGCCAGTCTTTCCAGGGCTTTTTCGTTCTTTTCCCACTGCTGCCCGGCCTGCTCCAGCTGTTTTGAAAGGGCCCGTATCGCTTCATCCAGCTCGTAAAGCCGCGAGAGGGCTTCCCATTCTTTCCGCTCCGCTTCTCCGGCCTGCGTCGTCTGGCGGATGAACCCGTCAAGCTTGTCGTTTTCTTCCCGAAGGGCTTTCAGCCTTTCCCGGTCGTTTTTCCGGGCATTTACCGCTTCTTCCAGTTCCCGGGAAAGGGGTTCCATCTCCGCCATCACGTCCATGTATTTTTTCTGGCATACAGTGCGGAAATAGAGGGTATATTGATGGTCCTTACCGATGGTCTGTTCGTTGTCCGACAGCCGCCGGATCTGTTTTTCCAGATCTTCCCGCCGTTTTTCCAACGTTTTTTTCCGTTCCTCTCTCCGGGCGCCGTCTGTAAACAATTTCGGATCTTTTGAGAGGAACAGCACCTTTTCCCCGTCCAGAACGGTGGACTGGGACATGAGGGTATCCAGGCCGATGACGGGCACCGTTCCGTCCCCGAAATCTTTGCCCATGAGCACTTTATCTTCCCGCAGCTTGCGGATGCCTTCTTTCACCACCACTGCCGCTGGCAGGAAAGGCATCTGTTTTAAAAGCACTTCCCGGTCATAATCGTTCGCGTCTTTCAGATAATCGCTTCCGAACACGCAGGTCATGCCGTGGCATCTGCGGATGTATTCCATGACTTCCCGGGTCTGGCCGTCGGGAAGGGCGAATGCGCTCCCGTTAAGCAGCCCGATCTGTTCTTTGACGGCTTCCAGTTCTTCTTTCTTTTTCCCGCTGTCAACGATCACTTTCCGGAGCCTCTCCCGTATGGCCTGCTCCAGAAGATCCACCTCCGATACATCGTAGATCTTAAACAGCTTATCCCGTTTTTCTGTTTCTTTTTTATACGCCCCGAGGAAGGCTTCCAACGACTCCCGACGTTTCCGAAGGTCGTCGATCTGTTCCTTCTGATGGGCCAGCGACGCTTCCAGACGGATCTGTTCCTCCGACTGTTCCTGCCGCTGTTTTTTAGCCTCCTGGACCGCCTTCAGATGCACGTCCACATCTTTTTTCTTCCGTGCGAGGGACCGGGAGAGATTTTCCAGGAGCAACACCGGAACCTGGGGCCGCGCCTGGTCAAATTCCATCCGGTAACGGCGCAGTTCCTTTTCCAGTTCCTTTTTCCGGTCATCCAGGACCGCCTGACCATTGTCCAGTTTCCGTTCCGCTTCCCGGCTTTCCTCCTCTATCACGCGGGTTTCGCCGTAACTTTTTTCAACGTCCCATATTTTCCGGCTCAATACCCGTTTCTGTTCTTTATCGTGGGAAAATTTCCACGCGGCCATATCCCGGAGCGATGAAAGGATATCGTCCCGGCTGTTTTCATCCTGGCTTAAGAATGACCGGATCGACTGGCACCGGCTTTCAAGATCTGCGTATTCCAGATAATCATTGCCGTTTTCCGCCCGGTCCAGTTCCTGCCGCGCGGCCAGGACCGCGTCTTTGAGCGATCCGGCCGTCTTTTCGCTTTCGGCCTCCTCTTTTTCAAGGACGGACAGTTTTTCCTGATCCGCCTGGATCCTGGCCGTATCCAGCCGGCGATCGATCTCATTCAGATGTTTTTCGCAGAATTCTTTTTCCTTTTCCGCCACGTCCAGTTCTTTCTTCTTTTTCCGGCTCCTTACGAAAGCCGTATTGTATATCCGGACCAGATCGTCTTTCCATGCTTCATTTTCCCCGTAGAACGCGTTCAGCGTATCCACCCGGCCGGCAAAGCTTCGCAGCACCTCGGCCTGGCCGTCGTAATGGCTGATCTCTTCTTTTTTCCGGGACAATTCCAAAAGCTTGTCTTTGATCTCCATCAGCGTCCGGGCCATATCGTCCCCTTCCCTGTTGTCCGGATCTTCATAAGCTTTCTGGATGATCTCCTCCACAAGAAGATCTTCGATCACCTTCCGCGTCGTCTTGTAATGGGTTTCAAAGTAGGTCCGCACATGGCCTTCCGTCTGATTGATGCCCCGGATGATCTCCCACTGGCTTTCGTACAGGCCATACCGGCTGATGAACCGCTGATATTCGCCCTTGCGCTCAAACAGGCGCACGTCCAGGGACATATCCTTTTTCCCCAGCTCTTTCAGATAGGTCTTCAGCCCGGTATAGGTGATCCGCTCTTTCCCGTCGGAAAGAGGCAGGTTGACGATATCGTTATCGTTGTATCCCGGGTAAAAGATCACATAGTTGAAATACTCAATGGCCGCCGTGTCCTTGCGTTCTTCTTTGGCTTTCCGGGCGCAGAAGCCGGTGAGCATGTATTTTCTTCCATTGTAGATATATCGGTCGTCCAGCTGCCATTCGATCAGGGAATGGATGACGGTGCTGCCCTGATCCGTGCGGAACAGTTTTTCCACCGGCTGCTTTTCATCCAGCGTACAGTTGGGGATCAGGTTCTGGAAAAGGAGCAGCATGAGCACGCTTTTGCCGCCGCCGTTGGCCAGGTCGTAAAGCGCGTTCCGCCCGTCGAACCGGAGGATGAAATCATCGTAAAACTGGGTCCCGAAATTATATTTGACATTGTTGACACGAATCCGGTTAATATGGGGCATCTTCACGGCCTCCTTCGTTGATCAGGGTGTAAAGTCTTCCTCTGTATTCCGCGTAATAATTTTCAGTGACCGCCCTGAAACGGGGCTTCGCGTAATACCGTCCTTCCGACTCAAAAAACAGTTCCTGGGAAATAAGGAAATTGAATACCAGCTTGACAAATCCCACCTTCGACCCGCGGGCCGCTTTTAAAGTGGACATATCGTCATTGGCCGCGGTCATGGGCATATCTTCCCACAGGGCGCCGATCACCTGGAAACTGTTTTCCTCGATCTCATTCAGCGCTTTTTCATGAAGGTCTTTGAGCACCCGCGAAAACGAAGCGTTCACCTGGGCGATCACGTCTTCTTCTTTCACGTAATCCATGCAGGCGGGGCTTCCGGATTCGGCGTAAAACAAAAGGATCACATTGTAGATGACAAAATAGGCCAGGTAAAGCTCCCGGTTCAGCCTGAGGCCGATCGCCCGCTTCAGTTCCTCATTGGTAAAACCGAATACCCGGTTCCCTTCACCGGCGGAAATGTAAAGGCCGTTTTCATGTTCATACAGGTCCAGGTTGGATTTTTTCAGCGCCGCGTCCAGGATATCGTACACCTGGGCGTTGGTCCGCCATGTTTCATACAGATCGCTGTTTTCCTTTTCGTTCACCGGCTCCCCGACGATCAGCTTCGCGAACAGTTCCATCGCTTTATCAAGATTTCTCGTATCCATCTCACATTCCCCTCCTTTCAAACCGGATATTGGTCATATGGTTCCCGCCCTCCAGCGCGATCTCATCGTCCGGAAGGAATTTAAGGTAAACCCGCATGCCCTCATAATCGCCTTTGGTATCTTTGCGCAGGACCGCCGCCATGCGTTCTTCCAGAAATGTATCCGGATGTTCTTTGATCTTGTCCAGGTCATATTCCTCTTTCTGGCAAAGGTGGGCCAGAAAGGCGAAGTAATCGCCGTTTTTCTCGATATTTTCCGTGAACCGCATCGCGTACAGATGGTGGAGTTCCCTGAGGGAAAACTGTCTTTTTCCGGAAAGGACCTCCAGGAACACGCTGATCAGACGTTCCATATTGTATTGCAGACGTTTTTCTTCCTTTTCGTCTTCGTACTCATAGTCCCGGGGGATACCGGGAAGGACCTTTTCTTTCTTTTCATTGTCTTCCAGCGGATATCGCAGCAGTTCGTCCAGCCGTCCCATGGAAAAGGTCTTCTTTATCTTCAGGCCGAACAAAGGCGCGACCAGCGTCTTCAGCAGGCGGATATCGTCTTTTCGGATCGTCCGGTCCAGTATATCCCTAAAATCCATACTCTGGCGGAACCGGCTTTGTTTCGCCGCGGCCAGCATCTCATCCGCCTGTATCTGGAGCCGCGTGCAGGCCGAAAGGAGCTGGCCGTGCTGCTCCATGGATTTTTTCAGTTCCTGGCTGAGCAGATAGATCTCTCCCGGCATACGGGCATCTTCCTCGCCAGCCGCGTTCAGCGCTTTCCGTATCAGCTCCAGATTGGCGTCAAACAGCCGCTGTTCCTCATCGAACCACTTAAGCCCTGTCTTGGAAAACGCTTCCAGCTCTTTCACGCCTTCAAATATATTCCTGCCCAGAAGGGCAACGATCTCATCTTTTCGGACCATCAGCCGGCGCACCTCGTTGTTGATGCGTCGGATCACGTCAACGCCGCCCTGATAATTCCTGGAACGGATCATCTTCTCCAGCAAAAGCTGCTGGACGCTGATGGCGCTTTCATCTTTCGTTTCTTTTGTATCCAGATAAAATTCCACGCCGTCGGACGTGATGCGGTAGCCGATGGCGCCGTCTTCATACCGGCTTTCGATCAGCCGGACGCGGCCCCGGTGCCTCTCCTTTTTTTCAGGGTCATAATAGGAATAATAAAAGGGCTTGCCTTCATTGCACAGTTTATCGAACAGATACTGGATAAATTCTTTGTCGTCCGGACTTTCTTCCAGGTCAAAATCCCTCCGCAGAAGACCGGCGATAAATTTCGCGCAGCGTTCATAGGACACGTCGGTATCTTTGAAATTGTTCTCCTCTATGAAGAAACGCAGGACAGCCATGGTCACGTAGCCCATATCCACCGATCCATAATGGCCGTCTTTGAACCCGCCAAACGACAGCTCCTGGAGTTTAAAAAACGGATAGTACTTTCTCAGGTTTTCCATCCTGTCCCGATGTTCCGAAAGGATCTCGTGGATCATAATATGTTCTTCCGTCAAAATGTCTGCCCTTCTTTCTTTACCGGCCTTTCCGGTTTTATCACATCTCTTCTCATTATAAGCGGGCGGCCGGGAAAAGTAAAGCTTATGCCGGTATTCCGCCCGCGGGCGTGAAAAAGGAGCGGTCTTTTTTGAGCCGCTCCTTGTTTGTCTTTATGCTGTTTTCTCATCGCTCACACGTCCAGCTTCATATCGCCTTTGTGGATGTAGCCGATCTTTCGCATGCCTTCCGACACGGCCAGCGTGATCAGCGCGGGCAGGATAAAATGGAACACCCCGATCTTGATCAGGACAAGGGCCGGCGGCTCGGAAGCCGTCATGGTCTGGTACGTCATGATCTGGCCGACCAGGCCGGAAGTTCCCATACCGGAACCGGTGGGATTGTTGGTCATGTTAAAAAGAGGCATGATCGCTATCGGCCCGAGGATGGCCGATGAGATGATGGGCGGTATCCATATGAGGGGCCTGCGGACGATATTGGGGACCTGGAGCATGCTGGTGCCCAGCCCCTGGGCCAGGCTCCCGCCCAGTCCATTGTCCCGGAAACTGGATACGGCAAAGCCGATCATCTGACAGCAGCAGCCGATGGTGGCCGCGCCGGCGGCGATGCCGTTCAAGCCCAGGATGACCCCAAGGGCCGCCGAGCTGATGGGCAGCGTCAGCACCATGCCCATGATCACCGACACGACGATGCCCATGATCACCGGCTGCTGGACCGTTCCCCAGTTGATCAGGCTGCCCAGCCATGTCATGAAATCGGAAATGGGCGGACCCACCAGGATACCCGCCGTCCCGCCGGTAAGGATCGTCACCGCGGGCGTCACGAGCAGATCCACTTTCGTCTTGCCAGCGACAAGCCTGCCCAGTTCAATGCCCACATAAGCCGCGATAAACGCCCCCAGCGGTTCTCCCGGACCGGAAAGGACGAGGGCGCCGCTGTCGGAAAATAAAGCGCCGGACGCGATCTGGCTGGCATAGGCCCCGATCATGCCGGCGGTGGCAGCCGAAAGGGTCACATAGGTGGATTCTTTAAACTTATACGCCACCCCTACGCCGATGCCCACGCCGGTCAGCCGTTGGGCCGTCAGCGCGAACGCGCATATATAATAGCCGATCTGCCCGCCGACCAGTTCGCCCACCTGATTTAAGATGGTGCCGATAATCAGCGTAGAAAACAGTCCCAGACCCATGCCGGTCAGTCCGTCGATAAATACTCTGTTCAACCAGTTTTTTACGATCTTCATAGTTTTCTCCTCTGAGCTGTAAAGTCTGCTGTCTTGTCACGACTGCACATAAGGATAACACACTTTGTTCACGAAATCAAGTACCCTTTGGCCGCCAGATCGGCCTCGATGTTGTCCAGTATTTTTTCGGAGGAAGCTTCCACTGTATGGATATGATCCCCATCGGACATGAGCAGGAGGGGACCTGCCTTGCTTTCCCGTATGCGGGCGTCAAACGCGTCCACGTCTTCCCGGGTCTCCAGTATCAGATCGGCCTGTATCTGGCCATAAACGTCATGGGCCACGATCACGTTCAGTACCTTGCCGCCATTGTCGATGATGGTATACAGTTCGTCAACGATCTGGTCGCGGGTATGATTCACCGCGAACGACCGGCGGCACCGTTTCTGGGATTTCCTATCCAGAACATAACCTCTCGGCGTCGCGAAGATCGCTTCGTTGACTGCCCGGAGCAAAGCGATATCCTGAACGATGATCTGCCGGCTGACGTGGAGGGTCTTCGCCAGGCTGCTTCCGGATA
>CALWEE010000072.1 GCA_944376975.1 uncultured Lachnospiraceae bacterium | reverse complement strand
ATACGGCTAACGATGGGCGCTTGAAGCGTAATTAAATATATCATTTATCGACAGGACTGTCAAGGCGGGAAGCGTTACAGGTTCCTGACCTTAAACTCCCGCTCCGCCTCCCGGCGCTGATCCTTTTTCGCGATATCCGCCCGCTTGTCGTAAAGTTTTTTACCCCGGGCAAGACCGATCTCCACTTTTACAAGGCTGTCTTTAAAATAGACTTTCAGCGGCACGAGGGTATAGCCTTTCTGGGCGATCTGTCCTTCGATCTTGCGTATCTCATGCCGGTGGAGAAGCAGTTTTCTCGGCCTTAACGGATCCTTGTTGAATATGTTGCCTTTCTCATAAGGGCTGATGTGCATCTGATAGACAAACAGTTCTCCATGATCCGAGCGGATGAACGATTCTTTCACGCTGCACCGGCCCATGCGCAGGGACTTGACTTCCGTTCCCGCCAGGGCGATGCCGGCTTCGTACGTATCTTCTATAAAATAATCATGATAGGCTTTTTTATTGTTCGCTATAAGTTTGATGCTGCTTTTTGCCATGATATTCCTTCCTTGCTATTGATCTGCCTGTTTTATTGTACATCATCCGCCAGGATAAAATCAACGGTTCCCAGCATTTTATCCGCCGATTTCACGCAGATGGATATGCGTTGGCCCAAGCTGTAGGTTTTCCCAGTCTTTTCGCCTACAAGACGATATTGTTTTTCATCCAGGATATAATAGTCGTCGGTCAGATCCTGCATGCGGACAAGCCCTTCGCACGTATTGGGCAGTTCCACGTACATGCCCCATCCGGTGACGCCGCAGACGATCCCCTCATATATTTCGCCCACATGTCCGGCCATGTATTCCGCTTTTTTTAGTTTTTCCACCTGCCGTTCCGCCTCATCGGCCCGTCGTTCCGATTCGGAGCAGTCCGATGCCGCCTGGGGAAGCAGGCATTCAAAGTGTCCGCGCCGTTGTTCGTCCATTTTACCGTGGATCGTTTCTTTGATGATCCGGTGGATGAGCAAGTCCGGATAGCGGCGTATGGGTGATGTGAAATGACAGTAATACGGGACGGCCAGGCCGAAGTGACCGGTATTTTCCACCGTATATCTGGCGCGCATCATGGACCGGAGGACAAGTCGGCTGATAAGGGCCTCCTCCTTTGTTCCTTCGATCTTTCCCAGAAGCTTCTGGAATTCTTTGGGATGGATCTTTCCCGATCCGTTTTTAAGGTAATAGCCGAAGCTCCGTATAAACGCCGTCAGACGGCGGATGCGTTCGTTGTCCGGCGTATCGTGGGTCCGGTACAAAAACGGTATGTCCTGCCAGTAAAAATCTTCCGCGATCGTTTCATTGGCGGCCAGCATGAAATCTTCGATGATCTTTGTGGACGCTGTCCGTTCATACGGGCGCACATCGACGGCCTTTCCGGATGTATCCAAAACGATCTTGGATTCGGGAAAGTCAAAATCGATGCCGCCCCTTTCCCGCCGCTTCTTCCGGAGCAGGTCGGCCAGTTCCTTCATTTTCCGGAACATGGGGACGAAATCTTCGTATTGTTTTATCCGCTCCGGATCGCCGTCCAGTATTTTCTGAACATCGGTATAGGTCATGCGCCGGTCCACACGGATGACCGTCTCCGCGATCTCATGGCTGACGATCTTTCCGGAACCGTCGATCTCCATCATACAGCTGAGCGCCAGTCGGTCTGTCCCCGCGTTAAGGGAACAGATTCCGTTGGAAAGCCGGCGTGGGAGCATGGGGATGACCCGGTCTGTCAGGTAAACGCTGGTCCCCCTTTCGCGTGCTTCTTCATCAAGCCGGGTGTTTTCCCGGACATAATGGCTGACGTCGGCGATATGGACGCCCAGCGCGTAAAGCCCGTCCTTTTCCGATAACGTGATGGCGTCGTCCAGGTCTTTGGCGTCTTCCCCGTCAATGGTCACGGTCATAAGATCCCGAAGATCGAGCCTGCCTGCCCGCTCCGGCCCCGATACGGACTCCGGAAGGGCGCGGGCTTCCTCCATGACTTCATCGGGAAATCCCACCGGCAGTTTATACCCTTTGACCACCGAAAGGATATCGGTCCCCGGATCATTGATATGGCCCAGTATTTCCGTAACGATCCCTTCCGGATTTTTCCTGTCATTTCCAAAATCAGTGACGCGGACCACCACTTTGTGCCCGTTCATGGCCCCCATGCTGTTTTCCTTTGAAACGAATATGTCTTTGTTCAGACGGATATTGTCCGGTACGACAAAGCCGAAATGTCGGCTTTTTTCATAGGTGCCCACGATCGTATCGTTTTCCCGCCGCACGACGCGGGTCACCTTTCCTTCCGCCCGTTTCTCACCCTGGGGTTCCCGGATGAGCCGGACCGCCACGGTATCCTTATCCATGGCGCCGCCGGTATCGTCTTCGCCGATAAATATATCTTTGTCCAGCTCTTCTACGGTCACGAAACCGAACCTTTTCGGATGACCGCAAAAGACGCCGATCAACTCTTCTTCCATTCTTTTCCCTCCTTTCAGGCAAAATAAAGCCCAACAGATAAGGCTCTTTAAGAGTGTTATCCATTGGGCTTTGTGATTATACTACCAGTTCATATTCAACGCGATCGTTATCACGAAGAAAAGTACGGACAGGATGGCCGTCCACCGGACGAGCTTGCCTTCCAGGGAACGTCCCTTGTTCTTGCCCCAGTAGGTTTCACCCATACCGCTGATGGTACCGGTAAGGCCCGCCTGCTTGCTTTCCTGACACATGATAAGTATGATCAACGCTACGCACAGCAAAATGAACACGACTGTTACGACTGTCCTCAGTATCGCCATTGATACACCTCCTAAACCAACTCGTAACATTCTATCATGTATTTTTCCAATAGTAAATACATTATTTGATAATTAATGATTTTCCGGTCATTTCTTTCGGCTGTTCCATACCCATGATCTCAATGAGGGTAGGCGCGATATCCGCCAGGCATCCGCCCTCTCTCAACTTGTAAGACGGATCGGCGTTGATCAGGATAAAGGGTACCGGATTGGTGGTGTGGGCTGTGAACGGCGCGCCGGTCTCTTCATCGACAAGCTGCTCCGCGTTGCCGTGGTCGGCGCAGAGGAACATCTGGCCGCCGGTCTCTTTAATGGCTTCCACGGCCTTGCCGACACATTCATCCACCGCTTCCACCGCTTTCACCGCGGCTTCCAGAACGCCGGTATGGCCGACCATATCCGGGTTGGCGAAGTTGATGATGATCACGTCGTATTTGCCGGAATGGATCGCTTCCAGAAGCTTATCGCACACTTCATAGGCGCTCATCTCCGGTTTCAGGTCATAAGTGGCCACCTTCGGAGATTTTACAAGGATGCGGTCTTCACCCGGATTGGGCGCTTCCACGCCGCCGTTGAAGAAAAACGTCACATGGGCGTATTTCTCTGTTTCGGCGATACGGGCCTGGGTCATATGGTTGGCCGCCAGGAACTCGCCGAATGTGTTGGTGATGGAAACTTTCTTGAACGCGATCTCCTTGTTGGGGATAGTCACGTCATATTCGGTAAAGCAGATGTAGGTCACATCCAGCCGTCTGCCTCTGTCAAACCCGTCAAAATCATCGGCGCAGAATGTCCGCGTGATCTCTCTTGCCCGGTCCGGACGGAAATTGAAAAAGATGATGGAATCTTTGTCTTTGATCGTCGCTGTCGGCGCGCCGTCTTTCATGATGACCGTCGGAAGGACAAATTCGTCGGTCTCGCCTTTGTCGTAAGACTGCTGCACGGCTTCCGGACCGCTCGCGGCCGTCTCGCCCACGCCTTCGGTCAGCGCTTTGTACGCTTTCTCGATACGCTCCCAGCGGTTGTCCCGGTCCATGGCGTAATAACGTCCGGATACGGAAGCGATGGCGCCCACGCCGATCTCTTTGATCTTTTCGTCCAGTTCTTTTACGTAATCGATACCGGACTTGGGCGGTGTGTCACGGCCGTCCAGGAAACAGTGGACATAGACTTTATCGAGCCCTTCCCGTTTCGCCAGTTCAAGCAGGCCGTACAGATGGGTGTTGTGGCTGTGTACGCCGCCGTCAGACAGCAGGCCGTACAGATGCAGGGCGGAATGGTTCGCCTTTACGTTGTCTATCGCTTTTTTGAACGCTTCATTCTTAAAGAAATCACCGTCTTCGATCTCTTTTGTGATGCGGGTCAGTTCCTGATATACGATACGTCCCGCGCCCATGTTCAGATGGCCGACTTCCGAGTTGCCCATCTGTCCGTCCGGAAGGCCGACTGCCAGTCCGCTGGCATAGCCTTTGACAAAGGGATATTCTTTCATGAGGCGGTCCATGACCGGCGTGTTGGCCAGGGCGACCGCGTTGCCGTCTTTATGGCTGCTCAGGCCATATCCGTCCAATATCATCAGCACTGTTGTTTTTTTACTCATATCTGACTCCTTCTTCTATGTTTTATCGTTTTATTAAATGTGCTCATTCCATATCATCATAGCCCATCCGTGGGAAAATGTAAAGTCTTAACCCGGCATTTTGGCCGTCGCAAAAAGTTTTTCTTATGCCTTTTAACCTTTTTATGTCAGTGATATACTAAATAACAGAACATAAGGAGGGATTTTATGGCAGATCATGATAAACCTCAGGTCCTGCTTTTGACGGACTATGCCAATGTGGAGGAAAAAAACCTGAAACCGCTGAAGAAGATCAACGGATTTTATGTCCGTCCGGGCCTGTACGAGATCAACGGCGCCTCCGCGCTTCCGGACGGCGTTAATTTTACGATCATCTCCCATTCGGCCACCGCCTGTGAGCTTGTCTTGTTCAAAAGGGAGAGCCGGACGCCTTACGCCATCATTCCTTTTCCCGATGAATATCGTATCGGAAACGTCTATTCCATGATCGTTTTCGGCCTCCGGATCGATGAATTTGAATACGCCTACCGGATCGACGGCCCATACGAACCGGATAAGGGCCTGATCTTTGATAAAGAACGGTTTCTCCTCGACCCGTACGCCCGGGCAGTCACCGGTCAGAGCGCCTGGGGGAAGAAACTGGCCCCGGAAGGCTTTTACAAAGCCCGTGTTGTCCACAATGACTTTGACTGGGGCGAACACCCTTCCCCATCAGTCCCTTTAAAAGACAGCGTCATTTATGAACTCCACGTCCGCGGCTTCACCAAAAGCCCATCTTCCGGCGTCGCCCATCCGGGTACGTTTGAAGGTCTTCGGGAAAAGATCCCTTATCTGAAAGAACTGGGCGTCAATGTGGTGGAACTGATGCCAGTCTTTGAATTTGACGAAACCCGCGGCGCGCGGACCGTGAACGGGAAGCCCCTCTTAGACTACTGGGGTTACAATCCGGTCTGCTTTTTCGCTCCGAATACAAGCTATACGGCGGGGCTCGAATACAACCGGGAAGGCCGGGAACTGAAAACGCTGATCAAAGACCTGCATGACAACGGCATCGAAGTCATTTTGGATGTGGTCTTTAACCATACCGCCGAAGGTAATGAAAACGGGCCTTTCTTTTCTTTCAAAGGGTTCGACAACAACATTTATTATATGCTCACGCCGGACGGCTATTATTATAATTTCAGCGGATGCGGCAATACCCTTAACTGCAATCATCCCATGGTCCGGGATCTGATACTGAGCTGTCTGCGTTACTGGGCGTTCAATTACCGGATCGACGGCTTCCGCTTCGATCTGGCTTCCATACTGGGGCGCAATGAAGACGCCACGCCCATGAACAAACCGCCTTTGCTGGAAAGCCTGGCCTATGACCCTATCCTTTACGATGTGGATCTTATCGCCGAAGCGTGGGACGCCGGCGGTCTGTATCAGGTCGGCCAGTTCCCCTCCTGGAAACGGTGGGCGGAATGGAACGGAAAATACCGGGACGATCTGCGCAGCTTCCTGAAAGGGGACGACGGCTATGCCCGGGCGGCCGCGCTGCGGATCATCGGTTCGCCGGATCTGTATCCGCCTAAGACGCGCGGCTATAACGCTTCCGTCAACTTCCTCACATGCCATGACGGTTTTACCCTGTACGATCTTTACGCCTATAACCATAAGCATAATGAAGGCAACGGCTGGAACAATACGGACGGTTCCGATGACAATCGGAGCTGGAACTGCGGCGTGGAAGGCGAAACGGACCAAGTGGACGTGCGCGCCCTCCGTTTCCGGATGATCAAGAACGCCTGCATGGTGCTCATGTGCAGTCGGGGTACGCCCATGTTTTTTGCCGGCGACGAATTCGGCAATACCCAGTTTGGGAACAACAACGCTTATTGTCAGGACAATGAAATCTCCTGGCTGGACTGGTCCTTGCTGGACAAAAACCGGGAAATATTCGAGTTTTTCAAATATATGATCCATTTCCGGATGGAGCATAGGATCCTTCGGGAAGACACGCCAATAGCCGGCTGCGGTTTTCCTTCGGTCAGCCTCCATGGCGTCCGTCCCTGGGAAGCCGATCACGCCCCCGATACAAAAACCATCGGCGTCATGTATGCCGGAAGGGACGAGAAAGGCCAGGATGATATCGTTTATCTGGCCGTCAATACCTGGTGGCATTCCCAGGAAATGGTCCTTCCCGAACTGCCCGAAGGGCTGTTCTGGATCCCTCTGGCCGATACGGCCCGCGAAAAAAGCGCTATCATAACCGGCGAGGAAATACTTGACCAAAGACGCTACGTGATCCATCCCAGGTCCTGCGTCCTCTTTACCGTACGCCGGATCGATCCTGAAACAAACGCGTGACATACACATATCATCCAAGGAGGTGGAAGATTATGATCAACTGGGGGATACTGGGCGGCGGAAAGATCGCCCGTCGATTTGCGGCAAGTCTGGCTCACGAACCGGAGAGCCGTCTGTACGCTGTCAGCTGCCGCAGCCAGGAAAAAGCCGATGCCTTTGCCCTGTCTTATCCGGTCGTCCGATCTTACGGCAGTCATGAAGCTTTACTGGAAGATGCCCGGGTGGACGCGGTCTATCTGGCGCTGCCCCACGGTCTGCATCACGAATGGGCCATCCGGGCCTTAAATAATGGCAGATCGGTCCTGTGTGAAAAACCGGCTGCCCTGAACGCCGGTCAGGTACAGGATATCGCCCGGACAGCCAATGCGCGGGGACTGCTTTTCATGGAAGCTATGAAGATCCGGTTCGTCCCGCTCTACGCCGTCTTAAAACAGGCGTTGTCCGAAGGATGTATCGGCGAACTTTTATCTGTGGAAGCCAGCCTGTGCAGCAAGGTTTCCCGCGAACCTTTCGGGCAGACCTACCATACCCAGCCGATCCAGGGCGGCTGCCTGCTGGACGGCGGCATATACTGCGCCAGCTGGCTGGAAGATCTGCTTGATGGTCCCATTTCCGTAACGGAAAGCGACTGTACCCTGCATAACGCCATTGACTATCACGCGCGCGCCAAGCTGCGCGTCGGCGGCCGGTCGGCGATCCTTGAATGTGCCTTCGATCGACCAAGCGCCCGTCAGGCCGTACTTACAGGGACATCCGGGAAGATCGTCGTTGACGAACTTCACAGGCCCCGATCCATGACCATTTTTTCTGAAAAAGAAGGCGAGAAGACGG
>CALWEE010000071.1 GCA_944376975.1 uncultured Lachnospiraceae bacterium | reverse complement strand
CTGGTACTGGATCTGAGGATACGCCCGTGGGCCGCGCTGCTCGTGACGGCCGCGCTGGAGATTTTCGGATCGGCGGCGGTATATGCGGCAACAAAGTGGAAACGGAAAAAAGACAGGGAACCGAAGGGTGATAACGGAAAAGATTTTTACAGGACCGACATCGAAGATACGGATGTGCCGCCGGACGGCGTGCCATGGGAACTGATACCGGCCCGGGAAAAGGACGGTCAGGGCATATATATCGCGTATTGGCCGTTTGTTATAGGGAAAGTGCCGTCGGAGGTGGACTACGTCCTGGACAAGCCAAGAGTAAGCCATATCCATGCCCGGTTTGACAGACTTGGATGGGGAATGACGGTAGCGGACATGGATTCGTCCAACGGCACTTATCTCAACGGTGAAAAACTTGTCCCCGGACGGGAATACGCGGTAAACCCGGGCGATAAGATACGGTTCGCGGATGTGGATTTTATATGCCGCAGTCTGGCGGAACCGGAGCGTCCCGGCAGACGGAAGCTTCCGGAGCCGGAAGGATCAGGATGAACTTGGTCCCCTTTCCCGGCTTTGACCAGACGCGGATCGAACCGCCATGCGCTTTGACGATATTCTGCGCGATCGTCAGTCCGAGGCCTGTCCCGTTTTGTTTATAGGTGACAAAAGGATCAAAGATCGAAGGAAGCCTGTCTTCATCAATACCCTGGCCGGAATCGCTGACCGTAAAAACGATCCGGTTCCATTTTGATTTTGCCTCGATGACGATGGAATCACCGGCGCGGGTGGCTTCCAGGGCGTTGTTCAGAAGATTGATGAAAACTTCTTTCAGCTTCAGCGGGTCGCCGTAAAAGGTTTCCGAAGGTGTATGTAGGTTCAGAGAAAGGGATTTTCCCTGCGTGCGCGTGACGGGAAGATAAGAGGTGACGATATCTGTCAGAAATTGCCGGATACGGATCTCGGCCTTTTTGATATGCTGACTTTGGTTCAGCGCGGACAGTTCAGAAAGCAGTTGGGTCATATAATCCACATCCTGGTTCAGCTGACGCCAGAGAGGATCACGGGTGATCTCGGGATGATGGCTGCCCAGAAGCTGGATCGTGCTGTGGATCAGCGTCAGCGGGTTGCGCAGCTCGTGGGATATGGCCGATAAGTTCAGTTCATTCTTGAAACATGTCGTTTCATGAAGTAGGGAAGTCATAGACAGGTTCCTTTCTCTGCTTTTTTAATAAATCTACCATGATATTTAGGTATATTCAAACATTTTTCGTTGACATAAATTGACAAAACCAGGCAAAAAAACCGGGTAAAATACGTATTCGCGCCTGCCGCGGGGAGGAAAATGGATGTTTTGTCGTTATATAAGAGACGGATTTGGCCTTGCGCCAAGGGAAAAACCCGGCTATACTTGATATAAAGTGAAAATACGCGTTATGGAGGTTTTGACCATGAAAGATGAGAATTGTATTTTTTGCAGGATAGCCGATGGAGACATACCCTCCACGACAGTTTACGAAGACGACAGTTTTACCGTGATCATGGATCTGTCGCCGGCCACGCGGGGGCATGCGCTGATCATCCCGAAAGATCACATGGATGATATTTTTGAAATGGATGAAAAAACAGCCGGGAAGCTGTTCAAGCTGGCTGTGCGCGTCGCGAAAGCCATGAAAAAAGCGCTCAAGTGCGATGGGCTGAACATTGTGCAGAACAATGGCGCGATCGCGGGGCAGACCGTCCGCCATTTTCATCTCCATCTGATCCCCCGGTATGAAGGGGATGGACAGAGTATCCTGTGGACGCCGGGAGAGGCCAGCGATGAAGAACGGGAACGGGCCGCCCAGGACATACGGGAGGCCATGTGACAGAGGCGGCGTGAAAAAGCGGCCATATGAAAACGGGAAGACCGGTCTTAAAGATCGAGCTTCCCGTTTTTTAAGGTGGTGTGTCTGGCGGCGCGCGGCCTGTCGTCAACAGATGGGGTTCAGCGTTTCCTTCTCTGGGACGCCGCCTCATCACACAGGCTGACGATGATATCAATGGCGTCTTTGGACGTCTGTTTGGACATGGCGTCCACATACCCGCGGCGGTGCTTGTATACATGGTCGACAGCCTGACAGAGGGTTTGCGTTGTCACGTTCTCCTCCTCAAGAAGGAAGGAAAAACCCTGTTTGCGGAAAGATTCCGCGTTCAGCAGCTGATCGCCCCTGCTGGCTTTCGCCGGAAGCGGGATAAGGACGTTGGGTTTGTGGAGGGCGAGGAGCTCGCATATGGCGTTGGAACCTGCCCGGGATATGACCACGTCGGCGGCGGCCAGAAGGTCTCTCAGCTCATCTTTGACGTAATCAAACTGGATGTAGCCGGGAGTCTGGCGATATGTTTTGTCGATCTTGCCCTTGCCGCATATGTGGATGATCTGATAGTTTTTCAGAAGGGTGGGCAGCGCTTCGCGGACGGCTTCATTGACCGCGGCGGCGCCCAGGCTGCCTCCGATGACTAAAAGTACAGGCCGGGAATGATCGAACCCGCACAGCCTGAGACCGGCTTCCTTGTTCCCTTCAAACAGTTCCTGCCGTATGGGCGAACCGGAAAGGACAGCCTTGTCGGCGGGGAGCTGATCGGCTGTTTCCGGGAAATTATGACAGACTTTATAGGCGGAAGGGATGCACAGCTTGTTGGCCAGTCCGGGCGTCATATCCGATTCATGGATGATGGCCGGGATCTTTCGGCTTTTGGCGGCGAGGACGACCGGGACGGCCACGAACCCGCCTTTGGAAAAGATCACATCCGGTTTCAGCTTTTTGAGAAGTTTTTTCGCTTCAAAATAGCCCTTTAATACTTTAAAAGGATCGCTGAAGTTCTTAAGGTCAAAATAACGGCGCAGTTTTCCCGAGGAAATGCCGTAATAAGGAATGCCAAGTTCTTCGATGAGCTTACGTTCGATGCCATCGTAGGAACCGATATACGCGATGTCGTATCCGGCTTTTTTTAATGCCGGCATAAGAGCGATATTGGGCGTGACATGTCCGGCTGTTCCGCCGCCGGTCAATACGATCTTTTTCATGGATGAACCTCCTGGATTTATAAATTGCCTGACCGGTAGGCGATCAGAGCCTGGGCAAGCTGATCCGGACAGGAAGTGCCCCTGCCGCCGCAGTCGATGCCCCGGAGCGAGTCGATCACTTCATCTACAGGCCGGCCGACGACCAGACGGGCGATGCCCTGGGTATTGCCGTGACAGCCCCCGATGAACTGGCACTGGGTGATGATGCCGTTTTCCACTTCAAAATCCACCGCTCGTGAACATGTATGGTGATTCATATGTCTCAATAGTATCCATCTCCTGTTTTCTTCTTAAAAGGCAGAAGGTCGTGCCTGTAGAGGCAAGAGCCGTCTGCCTTTTGAGTGTTTGATCTCTAACCACAGTATACAGTGACATGCCGGGATGTGCAAGGCCAAAATGATGACGGCTTTGTGTTCCGGAAAAAATGTGGTACAATGTTGGAAGATCACGAAAGGAAGGGAAGACCTATGGGAATTACAGGGATCATCGGGGCGATGGACGAAGAAGTGTCCTGCCTGAAAGAGGCGATGAAAGTGGAGCGGATCCACCAGATCGCGGGAATGGATTTTTACGAAGGCGATCTTGACGGAAAAAAAGCGGTGGTCGTCCGCTGCGGCATCGGAAAAGTGAACGCGGCGGTATGCGCCCAGGTGCTGGCGGACCGGTTCCAGGTGGATCGGATCATCAACACCGGCGTGGCCGGCAGCTTGAAAAACGTGATCAATATCGGGGACATCGTGCTGTCTGTCGACGCGCTCCAGCATGATATGGACGCCACCGGTTTTGGATACGCGCCGGGGATCATTCCCCGCATGGAGACGTCGGTTTTTAAAGCGGATGAAGGGCTGGTGGATCTGGCGGAAAAGGTGTGCAGGGAAGAAAATCCGGAGATCCAGGTCTTTAAAGGACGGATCGTCAGCGGCGACCAGTTCATATCGGATCACGACGTGAAAATGGACATTGTCAGTCGGTTTGACGGTTATTGTACGGAAATGGAAGGGGCGGCGATCGCTCAGGCAGCCTGGCTGAACGACATTCCGTTTGTCATCATCCGGGCCATATCCGACAAGGCGGACGGTTCGGCAGAGATGGATTACGCGGAATTTGAAGAAAAAGCCATCGGCCATACGGTGAAACTTTTGCTGGGCATGATGAAAAAAATGTAAAAACCCTTCGACCGATTTGGATAGCTTTTATCTTTTCGCTGATATTATAATGATAACAGACTGATCGAAGATCAGGACAATATCAGGTGAAAGGAGCTATACGCAATGAGGAACTGGTTTGTGGAACAGGGGATCCCCATCTATGTCATGACGGCGGTTTTTGTCATGGGGATTTTTACGTTGTGGATGTCGGACCGGATATACAAAAGACTGATCAAAGAAGCGGACCTGATGGGAACATCGGAACACCGGCTCATTAAATACATAAAGCTGAAAGTGCAAAGTTACTTCAAGATAGGCATGCGCCCGGAGGATACCCGGTCTTTGGCCAGACGCTATATCCTGAAATATAAGACAGGCCCTTTTACCCTCCGGACCTGGCGCAGGCTTCCCGGGCTTATGGGCGGCGCCATCCTTGCGGGCGGCGCCTGCGTGACGCTGCATCGATATGTATCCGGTGAAAGCTTTGCCCAGTCGGCCACGATCCTGGCGGCGGCGTGTATCGGGGCAGTGATCCTTTACAGCCTGACCCTGTTCGTGGATTTTTCCGCCAAAGAGGTCCTTCTGGAAAGCACTGTGTCCGATTACGTGGAAAATTTCCTGAAAAACAAACTGGAAGCGGATTTTAAAGGTCAGACGCCGTTGCCTCCGGAACAATACAAACGGGCCCTGTCTGAAGCGGCGGCTTCCCGGACGAAGGAACGGAGAAAACGGCCGGATCCGTATCGTTATGAAAGGTACATGCCCCCCGAAGGCATGGAAGAAAGGGACGAAGTGGACGCCCGTATTGTGGAGGATGTACTGAAAGAATTTTTAAGTTAGACCCATTGATAAAAAATCACCGGTTTGGTATGATGATAAGTAAGAAAAAATAATGGAGGTACGTTGAAATGTCAGAAAAAGTAACGTTTGATTATTCCAGAACGGCGCCGTTTATAAATGCAGGTGAAGTAGAAATGATGAGCAAGATCGTTGGCGACGCCAAAGACGTGCTGCTGGGACGGTCATCCGCCGGCAGCGACTTCCTGGGATGGATCGATCTGCCTGTAGATTACGATAAAGAAGAATTTGCCAGGATCAAAAAAGCGGCGGCCAAGATCCAGTCCGATTCCGATGTCCTGCTCGTGATCGGCATCGGCGGCTCTTATCTGGGAGCCCGGGCGGCGATCGAATTTCTTCAGCACAATTTCTACAATATCCTTCCGAAGGAAGCGCGGAAAACGCCGGAGATCTATTTTGTCGGCAATAACCTGAGCAGCGCGTACATCAGTAACCTGAAAGACGTGGTAGGCGACAGGGACTTTTCCATCAATATGATCTCCAAATCGGGCACGACCACCGAACCGGCTGTCGCGTTCCGTGTATTTAAAAAGATGATGGAAGAAAAATACGGCAAGGCGGAAGCCGCGAAACGTATCTACTGTACAACAGATAAAGCGAAAGGCGCGCTCAAACACGTGGCGGACGAGGAAGGCTACGAGACATTCGTCGTACCGGACGATGTGGGCGGACGTTTTTCCGTCCTGACGGCGGTCGGCCTGCTGCCCATCGCGGTCAGCGGAGCGGATATCGACAAGCTGATGGAAGGCGCGGCGTCCATGCGGACCCATTGCCTTGAAGACGCGTTTGAAAACAACGACGCCATGAAGTACGCCGCGATCCGGAACATCCTTTTGAGAAAAGGCAAATCCGTTGAGATCACCTGCAGTTATGAACCTTCTCTGCTGTATGTGGGCGAATGGTGGAAACAGCTTTTCGGTGAAAGCGAAGGAAAAGACCAGAGAGGTATCTTCCCGGCGTCGGTAACATTGACTGCCGACCTTCATTCCATGGGTCAGTTTATCCAGGACGGCGCCCGGATCATGTTCGAGACGGTATTAAATGTTGAAAAGTCGAAAGAGGAGATCCTCATTGAGGAAGAAGCGGTCGATCTGGACGGCTTGAACTATCTGGCGGGAAAGACGCTGGACTTCATCAACAAGAGCGCCATGACCGGAACCGTGCTGGCGCATACGGATGGACAGGTTCCCAATCTGATGGTCAACATACCGGAACAGAACGCGTATTACCTGGGACAGCTTTTCTATTTCTATGAATTTGCCTGCGGCTTGAGCGGCTACATCCTGGGCGTGAACCCGTTCAATCAGCCGGGCGTTGAAAGCTACAAGAAGAACATGTTTGCCCTGCTCGGCAAACCGGGTTATGAAGAACTGAGCGAAGAATTGAAAAAACGGTTATCCTGATCGAAAAGATCGGACAGAGTGATGTGGATCAGGCGGTACGCTTTCGCGGGCGTGCCGCCTGATCTTTCATGTTCAGGCCGGACGTTCGGGACTTGCGCAATACCGGCGGGAAAGGTATACTGGGTTTAGTATACCGGGACGGACCGGCAGAGGAGAGGTGACGGCATGCGTACGTGTATCAAGAACGGATGTGTTGTCCTGGAAGATGGCGTGGTGTATCAAAACATATGGATCGAAGACGGACGTATCCTGGGCCTGACAGAAAACGACGACGTCGGGTCGGCGGATTCGGTCATTGACGCCAAAGGACTGATCGTGCTTCCCGGCGGCATCGACGCGCACACCCATTTCAATATCGACGTGGGCGTCCGGTCGGTGGATGACTTTACCACAGGAACACGGGCGGCCGTCTTCGGAGGCAACACGACGATCGTGGACCATATGGGCTTTGGCCCGGCCGGCTGTTCGCTGCGTCATCAGTGGGCGGTTTATAAAGGCTATACAGAAGGAAAATGTTTTGCCGACTACGGTCTTCACGGCGTGCTCCAGCATGTGGATGACGCGATCCTGGAAGAAATGGGCCAGCTGACGCGGGAAGGGATGACCAGTTTTAAGGCTTACCTGACCTATGACTATAAACTTTCCGATGACGACATACTGAGAGTGCTGGAAAAACTGAAAGCCGAAGGCGGCATCATGCCGGTCCACTGTGAAAATGACGCGATCATCCGATACAGGCGGGAAAGGCTCCTGGCAGACGGGCACAAAGAAGCCCGGTATCACCCGCTGAGCCGGCCTGCGTACTGTGAAGAAGAAGCGGTGAGACGGATGATCGCCCTGTCCGAGGCAGTGGAGGGCGGCCCGCTCTATATCGTCCATGTTTCCACGGGCGGAAGCGTGGAACAGATACGGACGGCCAAAAAGCGAGACGGTCAGGTTTACGCGGAGACGTGTCCCCAGTATCTGGTCCTGGACGACAGCCGTTATGAAGATGACGACGAGGGGCTGAAATATATCATGAGCCCGCCCCTGAGGAAAAAGCAGGATCAGGAAAAATTGTGGGAAGGGCTGAGAGACGGAACGTTGTCCGTGGTCGCCACCGACCATTGCAGTTTTGATCTTTGGGGCGACAAACAGAAAGGGAAAGCCGATTTTTCCCAATGTCCCAATGGGGCGCCGGGAGTGGATACGCGCGTGCCC
>CALWEE010000070.1 GCA_944376975.1 uncultured Lachnospiraceae bacterium | reverse complement strand
CAGCGCCGGATGATACCGGCCGATGAACACCGCCATAAAAACGGACGTCAGCGCCGCGATGGCCGCCGGGGAAATGGTATGGGCGTAAAAGACTTCCAGCAGTTCGATATCGGAGGTGATGACCGATATCAAGTCGCCTTTATCCCTGCCTTCAAGCTTCGCCGGACACAGCCTGCGCAGCGCCCCAAACACCTTGTCCCGTATGAGGGCCAGCAGCTTGAACGCGATATAATGGTTGCACGCCTGCTCGCCATACCGCAAGACGCCCCGGGCCAACGCCAGGACGACGGCCGCGGCCAACAGGCCGGCGAGGGATAACGGCGCTTTAAAACCGAGCAGACCGGTCAGGGCGTACCCACCCAACAGGGTGATGAACGTGGCGCTCAGATGGCCCGCCGTGCCCATGGCGATGGCGGCGAGCATATAACCGGTCAGCGGACGGACAAGGCCGATCAGCCGGCCGCATATCTTTAAACCGGAACGTTTCCTCATGACCGGTCACCTCCTTCATGGCTTACGCCGTAATTTTCCAGATCCTGCTGCGCCTGCCATAAAGCGGCGTAAGTTCCTTTCTTTTCAAGAAGCGCCGCGTGGCTGCCTGTTTCCGTGACCCGCCCGTCTTCCATGACATAGATCCGATCCGCCGAGACCACGTTGGCCAGCCGGTGGGATATGAGGATCACCGTCTTTGACCGGGCAAGGCAAAGGATCTGCTCCATGATATCATTCTCGCTTTCCACATCGATATTGGATGTGGCTTCATCAAATATATAGACCGGGCTGTCATGGAGGATGGCCCGGGCCAACGCCAGCCTCTGGCACTGGCCTCCGGAAAGATTGGACGCTTTTTCCTCGAGCCGGGTATCCAGTCCTTGCTGGTTTCTCAAAAAATCCGCCAGCCGGGTCTGTTCAAGGACGCGCCACAGCTTTTCGTCGTCCGCCTCCGGCGCCGCCATGCGCAGGTTATCCCTCACGCTCCCCTTAAACAGGTAACTGTTAAAACCCACATAGGTGACATGGGCCATCAGGCTGTCTTCCCGGATATCCCGGATGTCTTCTCCGCCGACACACACCTTCCCTGAAAATTTCCGGTTCCGTCCCGTCAGCAGGCCGGCCACCGTCGACTTGCCGCAGCCGCTCTCGCCTACGATGGCGGTCAGCGCGCCTCTTTCAAATATCATGTCCACGTTTTTAAGGATCTGCCGGTCTTCTTCATAGGCAAAATCCACGTTTTCGCATCGGATCGCTCCGACTTCGGGAAAATCTTTTTCCCCTTTTTTCCCTTCTTCCGGCATATCCAGCAGCCGAAAGATCTTGTCGCTGGCCGCCATGCCGTTCATGGCGATATGGAAAAAGCTTCCCAGCTGACGCATGGGGATGAAAAACTCCGCCGAAAGAAGGATGATGGCCAGCGCGCCCGGCCAGTCCACCCGGCCGGCCTGATACTGGCTGACCGCCATGATCAGCCCCAGCGCCGCTCCGCCGTAGGCGATCAGATCCATGATCGTGATGGAATTCAGCTGCATGATCAGCACTTTCATGGTGATCTTTCGGAATTTTTCCGCTTCCCGGTTCATTTCTTCATGTTTGAACCCATCGGCCTGATAGATCTTCAAAGTGGTCAGTCCCTGAAGGTTTTCCAGGAACGAATCGCCCAGAGCCGTATATTGCCCCCAGTATCCGGACAGCAGTTTTTTCGCGAAAGTCTGTACCGCCGCTATGGCCGCCGGGATGAGCGGCACGCACAAAAGCAAGAGAAGGGCCGACGGCAGGCTGATAAAGGACAGGACGGCAAACAGGGTGACCGGCGCCAGCATGCTGTAAAAAAACTGGGGCAGATAAGCGCCAAAATAAGTCTCCAGCTGATCGGTACCCTCCACGGAAAGCTGGACCACCTCCGACGTGGATACGTTTTCATTATACGAAGCGCCCAGTCCAAGAAGCTTCTGATAGATCTTCTCCCGAAGCCGCTTTTTTACCATCCGGGAAGAAAGGAAGCTCATGCGGGAAGCGCCCGCGGCGCATATATAGCGGACGCACAGGGCCGCCGCCAGGACAAGCGCCGTCTCCCCCGCGTCTTTGCCGCTCCATCCGCCGGTCCGCAGCTTTTCAAGAAAACCGGTCATGGAAAAGATCATCGCCATATTGGCTGCGAGTCCCGCCCACATAAAGGCCACGTTCCCCGCTATATATTTTTTGCTTTCTTTTACGGTCCCGATCAGCCGTTTGTTGATCATCATGCGTTTTCACTCCTGTAGGTTTTTTATCTTTCCGGTTATATGCGTCTAACCCATATCCGCGGATATCTGGTTATACGTGTCTAACTACCGGCCTTAAAAAAAGAATCCACCTCTCAGATCCTTTTTTGCCCGCCGCCACCCTTTCTTTTGATGGCGGCAGGCAGTTATACATTACTAACTTACCATGGACTTCTCTTTCACGCAAGGGTAAAAATATATTTTTTATTCCGGGCAGAGAACGACGATCTTCTGAGGCGTCGTCTGGGCGGGAATGCTGAACGTGGCCGTCGTGTAGTAGACAAGCAGTTCCATATCCGCCGGCCTGCACGTAAACCGCTGCCCGTTCAGCGTCACCACATGGGTAAAAGGCGTCAGGTTCAGTTTGAGCGTCTGATCGTCGGATACAAGATCGTTGTCAAAATATGCCAGCCGGACATGCTGATCCCGTCTCAGGGCCGCGATCAGCTCCGCCTGGTAACGGGGCGGATAAACGGCGGGCGTGGGAAGGTTTTCATCGTAAAAAGCGGCGATCTTCATGCCGTTGCGCAGCCGCGCGGAGTCGATGATCTGTGTGTCCTGGGAAACAACGAACTGGACCATTTCCTTGTCTGTCATGACAGAGACCAGCAGCCGGCAGCAGTCGTCTCCTCTCGATATGTCCCGTATGGTCCCCGTCACCTGCCGATAGGTTTCATATGCCATATTTCAAACCCTTTTTTCTTTTATCCTATGCCAATCGCGTCTTTTATGCCACAAAAACAGGTCTGGCCTCTCCGTAAAAAAACCTTCAGACGCCGGCCTTTCGACACGTCTGAAGGTTTTCTTTCGCTTATCTTATAAAGGGATCATACGCGCTGCGCCAGCGCTGTCCGGGAGATCTCGGTCATCTTTTTATTGGCGTCCAGAGCGAAAAAGCCATACCACCCGTCTTCCGAAAGTTCGTAGGTGATATCTTTCTTCTCATAAGGGATGATCTCTTTCATCTTATCGAGGAACACGACAACGACCGCTTCCGGGTGATCCGTGGCTTTTTCCATGGCTCCCTGCGGAATGACGATCTCTCCCTGGGTCAGATCGGAACCGATGCGGCTCTCCCTGCCAAACCAGGAAAACCCTTTCTTTTTATCGAAAGCCTGGCCCTTGTTTTCGCCCGCCTCCATGGTCCCTTCATCCTGCCTGGACGCCCGCGCTGTCAGATATCCGGAGATCACCGCGCACGCCAGCAAAACCGTGGAATAGATCATCTTGCCTACTGTCATTGAAATCAGCCCCCTTCTGCTTTATTGTATCACAGTTGTAAACTGAATTCATCTCTATTTTCACATTTTTTACACTTTTTTATCGGACAGGCGCTCCAATAGCCCTTAGTTTCGCAGCCGGAACGTTTTAGGCGCCAGCCGGTAGACGAGCAGGCAGGCCACCACGCAGTACAAAACAGAAAAAGCGATGCAGATACATCCGAAGATAAGGATCGGCATCCGCAGCCGCATCATGAAAAAGCAGACCAGATACGTGGCGGACAGAACGATCTGATACGTTCCGCTTTTCATATCGGTCGCCGCGTTGTAGGGCTGGAGCAGATAATATATCGTCAGGTAATGAACGGAGAAAAACACGCTCATACAGACAATGGAGACGAACAGGATGCCATACTCGATGGGCCGGTCCGTACCGCCGGACGCGTAAAGAAGGAGCGCGAGTCCGCCTCCCAGCACAGCCGCGGGGAGCAGGTTGATCTTGATGATCTCCCTCAGCCGGATACGGAACAGCTTCAGGACCATCTTCGGTTCCTTGAAAAACGAATAGGTCAGCAGGCTGTGATCGCAGTTCATGAACAGCGCCCGGGTAAAACCGGTCCCCCGGTTGATGGCGTACATGATGAACACGAAATAGGGCAGAAAGACCATGATCACCTGGTTGATCCGGATACGCAGGGCCGGCTGGAGCCGAAAGGCAAGCAGCATGCCCAGGATGATGACGGCGCACACAGCCGTCAGGCGCAGGGACGACCGCCAGAGTATCTTTCGGTGACGTTTGATGAACAGTTCGTTCAGATATTCAAACCCTTTCTTCCGGCTTTGTATGCGGGTATCTGTCGAGATCATCTTCTGATTGCTTGTTTTTGCCGCGTCCATCGCGACTTCCATCTGATACATGGACTGGGCAAGGATATCTTTGTACATTTCCCCGTAAAAGGCGAATGTGGCGATCTTCCATATGGACGCCAGGCCGGAACAGACCGACCCGATCATCAGCGCCGCCATGACCGGTACCGGCAGGACAAACTCCAGGGCAGGCAGGCCGTAGGCCGCCGCCAGAAGGACAAACAGGAGGATCCATCCGGCTTTGCCCAGCCGGTTTTCATTGGCCGCCCGTCCGCTGCGCTCGTAATCCATCAGATCGATCATGACAACGGTCATCTTCAGCCCCGCCACAAAAAACGGGGACAGCAGACAGAACCACAGGGGCGCGCCGGCCATCTTGCCATAGATCAGAGTAAAGGGCAAAAAGCCCACGAGCACTTTGATCATGGCGTATATGTAATGGGACAGGGCGTACGCTCTGGCGTCCATGCGCATAAGGATGAGGGCGTAATATCTGTCCCGGGACGGATTAAACATATAGGTGTTGGCAAACGCGCCGATCACCGTCAGAAAGAAAAAAATATGCGTACACACCCGGTCCGGCGGCATCGCGCCGTACAGCGAACCCAGGCCAAAGACCATCAGGGCGATGTACAAAAACTTTCCGAGGAAAATGGAAAGGATCTCCCACACGATGGACAGGATATTGGCAAAATATTTCAGCCCTTTCACGCCATAAGCCCGATCCGGCAGAAGCTTCCCGAAAAAAGGGATCTGCTTCAGGGAATAGATGATGCTGTTGACCCGGTATGTATTTTTCAGCGCGAAAGAAATACGGAATGTCCTATTCATGGTCTTCCTCCCTTAACGCGTCGATGATACGGGTCTTAAATTCGTCATTGTCCAGGTTTTCTTTGGGTATGGCCTCCAGTTCCCCATGGTTTAAAAGCACGATCTCATCGCACAGATCCAGCGCCAGGTCCATGATATGGGTGGAAAAGATGGTCACCCGGTCCTTTTTCAAAGAACGGAGCAGGGTTTTCATCTCCTCGGCCACGACCACGTCCAGAGAAGTCAGCGGCTCATCCAAGAGCAGGACGTTCGGCCGGGCTATGATATTGATGAGCATCTGCATCTTGTTCTTCATTCCGTGGGAATAATCTTTCAGAAGCTTGTCCCTGTCCTCCGGTTCAATGCTCAGTTCCTCAAAATAATCGTCGATGGACCGGTCCGCACGCACGCTGTCCCTGTTGATATCCAGGAAAAACTTTAGAAATTCCCGGCCGGTGAGAAATTCCGGGACCGTAGGCGTGGACAGGACATACCCGATATCGGTGGCCGTCACTGAACGCTCTTTTCCATCTTCTTCAATACAAAAATCGCCTCCGTCCACTTTCAGATCCCGGTTCAGGCAGTTGAACAGCGTGGTCTTTCCCGCACCGTTCCTGCCCAGCAAACCATATATCTTACCGCTTTCAAAGGCGAAATCCACATCTTTTAAAACCTGTTTTTTTCCAAAATGTTTTGATAAATGTCTGATAATAAAACGCATGGCCGTCTCCTTTACTGTCTTTGGAGACATTTTATCACAGATCATCCGATCTGACCATCGTTTTTCACCGGCTTCATACCTGGATATCCCTCAGGTCATCCAGATGTTCGATGATGTCGATCAGGCTTTTTTCTTCTTTTATCCCATCCTTGCCGCCCATGGCCGCCATCTTTTGACTGCTTTCCGGCGCCGGTCCGTTTTCCCGGTCTTCACCGGTCATCCCGCTTTGACGGGCCGTCTTTCTTTCAGCGGCCGCGGCAGCCATCCGGAACCGGTCCACAATCTTCCGGGCCATGTTTTCGCTGATCGGCGCTTCGCCCCGCAGGACCGCCTGACATACCCGCTCGGCGTCAAACCCGTATCGGATCAAAGCTTCCTGCTTCCACGCCATCCGCATCGCGGCCACAAGTTTCACCAGAGCGCCGTAGTCCATGCCTTCCGTCTGCCCGGCCATATATTCCAGGGCAGGCGATCCGGGTCCCAGGCAGGCGGACAGAAGGGTTTTTAAAAAGACTTTCCTGGACTGTATGCCCGGCGGCCCGACCCGGCCGGCCAGCATATTTTTGCGCAAAGTGCCTGGTATCTTTTCCGGCCTGTCCGCCGTGGCCGTCAGGATGAACGGACGCTCCTTTTCTTCAATGTCCGTAAAGACCCGGGATAAAAGGCGGCAGGCGGACCGTCTTTCCGAAAGGTCTTCCATTCCCTCAAGGAACAGACAGATCTTTTTTCCGTCCTCAAACGCCGCCGCCAGTTCTTCTCCAAGGGCATAGACATTTTCCCAGGCTTCTTTTTCATTTTCTCCTGCCAGGAAGACGGCCGGGATATGGATAAACCCGTAGCCGTATCCGGCCAGTTCCCCCGCCAGACCTTCACACAACGTGGCTCTTCCGCTGCCTGGGTCTCCCCAGAGAAGGAACATCTGGGCGGGCGATACGTGAAAGACCGGATCTAACTGACCCTCCGGCAGGCAGCCGCGAAACAAGGTTTTCCAGCCGCTCCGTCCACAGACGGCCGACAGATCGAAGGACGCTTCCTTTCCGAAATCGTTCAGCCACGCCATCACGCCGCCTCCTTTCAGCCGTCCCGGGCAATGTTGAACCGGCGTACCCAGGCGTCAATGGCCGACTCGTCTTTCGGCGACGGCACGCACTGTTTCCTCGCCGCTTCAAACAGCTTCCGGCCGAGCCTGTAACTGCCGTCGTCCAACGCGTTCACCGCCAGGGCGTCATCCTGATACTTCTCCATCAGATCGTCGCTGATCTTTTCTTTCACCGCGGGAATGAGCCGTTTGCATATATCCCGGTAGTCGTAGCCTTCTGTCTGGTCCGCCATCCACGCGCCGTCCATGTCGTCTTCCATGGCGACGATCCCTTTAAATTCCTTTTCAAAAACCTGGGCCCGGGCTTCCTTCGGCGGAAGCGATACCCTCACCAGCTGGACCCGGTTGTGCATGGCCGTATCCAGCTGATCCGGATAATTGGTCGCTCCGATAAAAATGACCTGGGAGTCGGAATCGGCGATCTGGTTGTGGGCCGTCAAAAACGCGGTGGTCAGCGTGGCCGCGTGCTGGGGCAGATTGGGAAGGGAACGGTTTTTGCACAGGCCGTCCAGCTCGTCGATGAACACGACGCAGGGAGCGTTTTCCCTGGCCATCTGGAACACCCGGTCCACGATCTTTTCCGCCTCGCCCACGTAACGGCTCAGGATATCGGAAGCCTGAAGGAAGATATACTTATATCCCACGTCCATCAGTTCATGGATGAACGCTTCCGCCACATAGGTCTTGCCGCAGCCGGAAAG
>CALWEE010000069.1 GCA_944376975.1 uncultured Lachnospiraceae bacterium | reverse complement strand
TGATCAAATAACCGACGGCAAAGAGCCACCGCGAAGCGGATGAACATACGCTCATCCGCGAAGCGATGGCTCTTTTTTATCTCTGTCGTTTATTTTCCCGCGAATGGGAGTTTGGAGCGGACCACTTTCAGCAGGAATCCGCCCATGTCAAACGGGCGTCCCTTTCGGAACCGTTCCCCGTTCAGGAAAACGCCTTTGATCTTCACATCCCGGATCTCTTCTTTAGGTATGCCCAGTATGTTTTTGTCCAGAACGACAAAATTCGCTTTCTTTCCCGGAGTCAGGCTGCCGTACAGATCGTCGTCCCCGGCGCTGCGGGCTGCCCAGAGGGTATATGTCTTAAGGGCCTCCGACGGCGTCAGCGCCTGAGCCGGATCCGGATGGTTGCAGGCGATATGGATGCCCTCTATGGGACAGGGGATCGTGCAGGGGCCGTCGCTTCCGGAAGTGACCAGGATGCCGGCGTCCACCATGGCGCGCAGCGGCAGGATCCTTGCGGCCCGGTCGCCCAGTATGGTCTTCAGATAGCTTTCCGGTTCCTGGGGCCAGTCGAGGAAGGCCGGCTGAACGGCGACGGTGATGCCGAGCCGGGCGGCTTTTTCGATGGCTTCATCGGACATAAGATCCCCGTGGATGAGGATGTGATGGACGTCGTCCCGGGGCGCGTCGTTCAAAGCGGCTTCAAAGGCGGTCAGCGCCTGGTCGACAGCCGCGTCGCCGATGGCGTGCATGGCGATCTGAAGTCCGGCCCGATTGGCCCGGATACAGAAATTGTTCACTTCCTCCTGGCTGTACGCCAGGAAACCTTTATTGGACGGATCGTTGGTATAGCCGTCTTTCAAAGCGGCGTCCTCGGAACCGAAACAGCCGTCCAAAGCCAGGCGGAAACAGCCGCCGATATGCTTCATCTTCCGTTTCATGACCCGGTTCACATCCATGGTCTGGAAGAAAATGGTAAACTTCTGGGGAAGGGCGCCGCAGATCATGTTGATCGTGTCCACATCAATGTCGTTTTTGTAGCCGATGCCCTCCACGGAATGGATATAGCCGATACCCTGTCCGGCCAGTTCATCCGCCGCCTCGGCCATGCCTTTCAGCAGAGCCAGCGGCGAGATCTTGGCGGTGATAAAATTGACCGCTTTGTAAAAAGCGTTCTGATAAAGCCATCCTGTCCGATGGTCAAAGCCCGGATCGTCGGTCACGTCGTGGGGAAGCGCCTGGATCAGCGCCGAATTGGCCACGGCCGCGTGTCCATCGTATTTGACGATGAGGAGCGGGATGGATACCATCTTGTCCAGATCGTCCCGCGTCGGCAGCCGTTTCTCGGCGACGATATGGGCGCTGCACCCGTAAGCAGGGAAAAAGGTCGCCTTGGGATGCTTTTCCAGATATCGGTTCAGTATCCGGCTCATATCCTCAAAATCCCGGGCGTCGCGCACATCTGCCGTCGTCCGGAAAAGCGCGTAGCTTTCAAAATGGATATGGGTATCGGAAAAGGCGGGCACGATGGTGTAGCCCCTCATGTTGATCTTCTTACATTCTTTGTACTGATCGGGTATCGCGTCACCGGTATAGATGATCTTGTCCCCATCGGTGATCATAACGGAAAAACACCGATCACTGTCTTCGCAGGATATAAAATGTCCATTATAGTACACCCTCATAAAAACACCTCCTGCTAACAGTATAATCCTTTCCCCCGCGATTTACAAATCCTTTCCCGGAAAATCCCATCCTTCAGACATGGAGCTTATCGTTCCCGTTTTCTGTCGTATACGCTGTACACAGCCGTTCCGACCAGGGCTGCTCCGGCGATGCCCATAAGACAGAGCCACGCGGCCAGATGGCTGGCGTCTCGCTTTCTTCCGGCGTCTCACTCTCTACTGGCGTCTCGCTTTCCTCCGGCGTCTCGCTTCCTTCCAGCGCCGGGATCTCTACTTTCGCTTTTTGGTAGCCGCAGACCGAACATTCCTCATGTTTCCATCCGCTTTCCGTTTCAGTGGCTTCCTTGTCGGTCACCCATTTGAATTCATGGGCGCCGTAGCCGTCTTTCCGGCTGTTGTCGGTCTCCGGGCAATTTTCGTTGACACATTCATGCCAGTGGCTGTCCGCGTCCGATGACCATTCGTCGCTCCATTCATGGTCGCAGCGGACCACATGCACCGTGATCGTCTTATAGGGCTGGGCGCTTCCCTGGTCGGCCGAAGGCACGTTATAAAGCGACACGGTCATATCCACGCTGTCGCCGGATGCCGGAAGTATGGCGCGGCATAACGCGCTCACGGGATATGCGCCTTCCACCGCTCCAACGCCGGTAAGGGAGCCGCCTGTACTGCTTGTATAGTCTATGTAAGCGGAAGTCGCCTCCAGGTTCCCGCCGCCCAATATGGCCAGGAGCCCCAGTTCCGACTGTCCGTCCACCACGATGGTATCCCCGTCTTCAAGCAGGACGTTCAGATCGTTCTCCAGGCAGATATATGGTTCCTGATCTTCCGGCTGGATATAAAACCTGAACGCGTATGTTTCCTGGGATACGCCGTCTTATTGTATCATATATTTTCCTTCCGCGGCGTGTAAAGTAACGCAAAAACCCTGTCATTCAGGCACGGTTTCGCCTTTCCCGTCTTTCCACATCATCCCGCACCAGCGTATAGACCACCGTCACCACGGGAACGGCCAGGAGGACGCCCGCGAATCCAAAGTAACCGCCGCCGATGGCCACGCCGGCCACGATCCACAGGCCGGGAAGCCCGATGCGCCGCCCCACCACCCGCGGGTAGATCACATTATTTTCAAACTGCTGCAAAATGATAAAAAAGACAAGGAAGGTCGCCGCCTGTCTGACCGATGTGAACATGAGCAGAAGAAAAGACAGACCGCCGCCCACATAGGCGCCGAAAACCGGCACCAGCGCCGTCACCGCCACGATCACGGCTACCAGACCGCCGTAATCCAGCCCGAGGACGCACATGCCGGCAAAACATAAGCCTCCCAGAATGCCCGCTTCCAGCGCCTGGCTGGAAATATAATTGTCAAACGCCTTGTAAACGGTCACGCAAAAATAGCGGGCCTTTCCGTACAGACGCTTCGGGATATAGGCCCGGGCCAGCCGGGACGCCTGCCGGACAAGCCGTTTCTTGCTGCCAAGGATATAGGCGGACAGCGCCACGGCGATGGCGAACGACGCGCCGAAAGAAAGGACCCGGCCGGAGGCGCGGGCGATGCGGGGCGTCATATCGCCCAGACGCTCCCCGACCCGGCCGCCGATATCCCGGGCCGCGTCGGCGATCTGCCCGGCGTCGATATTTTCCACACGAAACCATTTCAGGACGCTCTCGGCCATCTGTCCCATATCGTCCAGATACTGGTCGGTGTTCAGAAAAAGCAGGCGCACGTTTTCCACCAGATTGGGGATGACCAGATAAAACAAGGCGGCGATCAGGCCGAAAGCCAGAAGATAAACGCCGGCCAACGCGGCGGCCCGCGCGTACTTCCCGGGGATCCGGCATTTTTCCGTGAAGATCCGCCCAAGCCATTCGTAAGGGTGATCCAGGAAAAACGCGATCGCGACGCCGCCCAAGATGGGCCAGAGCTGTTTCAGGAACCGGACCAGTTCTTTCCCGATAAACCCGGAATTGACCACCAGGATGCACAGACCGATACTGTATGCGATAAGTCCCATCCATTGCCTGATCTTTTCCTTTTCCATCTGCCCCACCTGCCGTTTTTTTGATTATTATGCCGTTTTGGATAGTAAAATATGAGCAGGGATGATAAAATAAGCCATATATCACGATGGGAGGTTGCCTATGAATTTCACACTGGAGACCAGCGTTTCCGCGCTGACCGTTTTTATACAGGGGTTTTTAAGTTTCTTCTCGCCCTGCGTCCTGCCGCTGCTGCCTTTATACATCGGCTATCTCGCCGGAGGCGCCGCGGATACGGACGCCGATGGCCGGATCCATTATAAGCAGAAGACCATCTTCTTTCGCACCGTATGTTTTGTCTTCGGCATCAGCGCCGCTTTCTTCCTCCTGGGCTTCGCCTTCACCGCCGCCGGCCAGTTCTTTAAAGCGTACCAGACATGGATCGCCCGCGTCGGCGGGGCGCTGATCATCCTGTTCGGCCTGTACCAGCTCGGCCTTTTCCGGTCCCGCGCCCTCAGCACCCAGCGCCGGCTGCCTTTCCACGCGGAAAAGATGGCGGTCAGCCCGATCACCGCTTTTCTTTTCGGGTTCACCTTCAGCTTCGCGTGGACGCCCTGTATCGGGCCGGTCCTGACAAGCGTCCTGATCATGGCCTCATCCGCCGACACCGCTTTTCTGGCCGCTGTGTATATCCTTGTCTACACATTGGGATTTATCATCCCGTTCCTGGCCGCCGGCCTGTTCACCGGCGCCCTTTTGGACCTGTTCCGGAAATATCCGGCCATTGTCCGCTATACCGTCAAGATCGGCGGCGTCCTGCTGATCCTCATCGGCCTTCTGCTCATCAGCGGCCGGATGGACCGCCTTTCCGCCGCCCTTTCCGGAAACAGCGGTACCGCCGGCGTCCAGACGGAAACGTCCGCCTCTGAAAACAAAGAAACGGTCTCTGAAACAGAAACCGTTCCTGAAACAACCACCGCTTCTTCGGAAACCGCGGACGCCGTATCGGACCTGCCCGATTGCCCCACCTTTTCCCTCCGGGATCAGTATGGAAATACTCATACGCTGGAAGATTACGCGGGCAAGACCATCTTCCTGAACTTCTGGGCCACCTGGTGTTCCCCCTGCAAAGCCGAGATGCCGGATATCCAGGAACTTTACGCCGAGCGCGGTGAAAACGGCGGCGACGTGATCGTCCTGGGCGTGGCCTCGCCCAATTACGGATGGGAAGAAAGCCAGTCCCAGGTGGAGGCTTTCCTGACGTTAAACGACTACACCTATCCGGTCCTCATGGACGAAGGGGGTGTTTTGGCCGAACAGTTCGGCATCTCCGCCTTCCCCACCACGTTCATGATCACCGGCGAAGGAAAAGTATACGGCTATGTGACCGGCCAGCTGGACAAAGATATGATGAACAGCATCATCGATCAGACCATTTCTCAGTCGCCGTCCGACTGAGTGTTCCGTTTCCCGGCTCCATCGCCCACGGCCGGCATATAAAAATCCGGCGCGTAGCCGATGGCCCGGGTATAATCGTCGCCCACCTGTTTTACGAACGCGTCCACCCAGTCCTCTTTGACCAGCGCGACGGCGCACCCGCCGAAGCCCGCGCCGGTCATGCGGGCGCCCAGAACGCCCGGCTGCTTCCACGCGCTTTCCACCAGGGCGTCCAGTTCTTTTCCCGTCACTTCATAATCGTCTCTCAACGATATATGGGATTCGTTCATCAGCTGCCCGAACCGTCGGATATCCTGCCGGCGCAGCGCGTTTACGGCCGCTTTCACCCGGGCGTTTTCCGTGACGGCGTGGCGGGCCCGTCCGCGCCCGACGGGATCGGCGATGAGATGTTCATATTTCTCCAGTTCTTCCGGCGAAAGCTGGCACAGACAGGAAATATCCAATGCCTGCTGAAGGTTTTTAAGAGCCGCTTCACAGGCTTCCCGCCGCTCATTGTATTTGGAATCGGCCAGTCCCCGGCGTTTGTTGGTGTTCATGATCACCAGGCGAACGCCCGGAAAACGGGCCGGTATATAGTCGTACTCAAGGGTCCGCGTATCCAGCGCGACCGCGTGATCTTTTCTCCCCATCCCGACGGCAAACTGATCCATGATGCCGCAATTCACGCCGACAAAATCGTTTTCCGCCTTCTTGGACAGGCGAACGATATCCAAAGGGGTCTTTCCGAGGCAAAACAGGTCGTTGACCATGGTCCCGATCAGCACTTCCAGCGACGCGCTGGAGGACAGCCCGGCGCCGTTGGGGATGTCCCCCTCCACGAAGATGTCCAGCCCGCAGGGCCACTCCCCGATCGTCTCCCGCAAAAAATAAAGCACGCCTTTCACATAATTGGCCCAGTCGTCTTTCGGGTCGAACCGAAGATCGGACAGATCGGTCTCGATCACGCCCCGGTCTTTGAAATTTTGCGAGTACATCCGAAGCTTCCGGTCCGTCCTTTTCGCGGCGACGCCCCAGGTCCCGCAGGTAATGGCGCAGGGCAGGACCGTTCCCCCATTATAATCAATATGTTCCCCGATCAGATTGACCCGGCCGGGGGAAAAGTAAAGGCCCTCTCCCCGCGTCCCGAATATTTCCTGAAACTGTTCCATCTGTCTGTTTTTCATTTCGCCCCTCCTGTTTGCTCCACCGCTTCCAATATATATATCCTGGACACAAAATCGCCGTCCCCGTCCCTTACTTCGCCGCAGGACGAATCGGACACGATCAGTCCCGCGTTCATCAGTTCATCCCCGTAACAGTCGATCTCCAGACCGGAAACATGGTACAGACAGTCCGGGTCAAGGCCGGCCAGGCGGACCCGCCGGTAAGGGGCGTTGATCTCCTGGAGCATCCGGTAATAGCCCACCAGCGCCAGCTTCCGGTCTTCCGACACGGTCATCCATACGGCTTCATTGCCTTCAAAGGGGCTTTTCAGCCGGTAAAACGCGCCGAACTGGAGCACCTTCCGGTATGTTTTCACGAACCGGATCTGTTCTTTTATCGCTTCTTTTTCTTCGTCTGTCAGCCGGTTCAGGTTGAGTTCATAGCCAAAGGCGCCGAAACAGGCCACGTTCCCCCGGGTCGACAAAGGCGTGATCCGGTTCATCTGATGATTGGGCACCGCCGACACATGGGCGCCCATACTGGAAATCGGATAGACAAACGACGTCCCGTACTGGATCTTTATGCGTTCCGCGGCGTCCGTATCGTCGCTCGTCCAGCACTGGGGCGCGTAGTAAAGCATGCCCGGATCGAACCGGCCGCCGCCGCTGGCGCAGGACTCGAACAGTATGTCCGGATACCGGCGGATCAGCTTTTCATAAAGACGGTATACGCCTAAAATGTATCTGTGCATCACGCTTCCCTGGCCTTCGCTTCCCGTTGTACAGGAAAAAGCCTCGCTCATGCTCCGGTTCATATCCCATTTGATATAGGATACGCGGCTGCCGTCCAGCGCCGCCGTCAGCTTGTCGTATATGTATTCCACCACGTCCGGGCAGGAATAGTCGAGCACATACTGGTGACGTCCCTGGGACGCCCGCCGGCCCGGCTGATGGAGCACCCATTCCGGATGTTCCTCAAAAAGTTTCGTGCCCGCGTTCACCATCTCCGGCTCGATCCACAAACCGAAGGAAAGTCCCATCTTATCCAGTTTTTCCCCAAAACCTTTGAGGCCGCCGGGCAGTTTCTTATGATCGATCTCCCAGTCGCCCAGGCCGCCCTCATCATCATTCCGGTTCCTGAACCACCCATCGTCCAGGACGAACAGTTCGATCCCCAGTTCTTTCCCTTCCCGGGCCAGCGCCAGCAGCTTTTCTTCGTCGAAATCAAAGTAGGTGGCTTCCCAGTTGTTGACAAGGATGGGCCGTACCCGATCCCGGTATTTCCCGCGGGCGAGCCGCCGGCCGTACAGCCGGTGATACGCCTGGGACATGCCGTTCTGCCCCTGATCGGAGTAGACCATCACCGCCTCCGGCGTGGTAAAAGACGCGCCCGCTTCCAGTTCCCAGGAAAAATTCTGGGGATGGATCCCCAGCATCACCCGGGTGGTATGATACGCGTCCACGTCGGCCCGGGCCATGAAATTGCCGCTGTAGATCAGGCTGAAACCGTAGATCTCGCCCTGGTATTCATCGCAGTTTTTCCGTTTCAGCGCCAGGAACGGGTTGAAATTGTGGCCGGAGCAGCCGCGCAGGGAATAGATGCCCTGAACGCCCTCCTGGAGCGGCCGGGTCTTCACATGCCGTTCCCTGGACCAGGCCCCGGTCAGTTCCACCATGTCAAAATCCATATCCGGCAGATCCAAAGACAGGCTCATGGCCTGATCGACGCGGGCCCGTCCGGCCGCGCAGCTTATGACCGCGTGCCGGGCAATGGCCGGCACATCC
>CALWEE010000068.1 GCA_944376975.1 uncultured Lachnospiraceae bacterium | reverse complement strand
AACGCCCAGTGCCGGGTGAACGTTTCCCTGAAAAACGTGTACAGTGGCTCGGACTACTGCAAAGCCTATATGTTCATCCGTTTCGGCAAAGAACTCAGAGGGATCTTTCTTGGCGATATACGCATCCGCAACCATGGAGGGGAGTGGACGTTCCGGACAGACGCGGGCAATATCGCCGGATCCGGGTACAAGCTGGATCAGATATCCGGCATGATCATAGAGGACGGGCAGGGGAAAAGCTATGGGACCCGCTGGGATCACGGCGGACTGGATCTGGACCGCTTTAATACCCGGTGGCAGGAAGAAGCCGACCTGGGCGTGGAGGCTGCTCAGATACCCGAGCCGGAGGAAGAACTTCCGGTGATCGAAACGCCTCTGGAAGAAGAAAAAGGAACAGACGGGGATCTGCGGATGCTGCGGGAAGCGGTCAGTCAGCCGGAAGACGCCCGGACGCCCGACGCGCCGCTGGTCACCATGGACGGATCGCCCGGATCGGAAGACGAAAAACAGCTGGGTCCAGGTGACAGGGACGTGGGCCCCGGACGGCCCGGGGCCCACGCGGGCCGGCGTGGGAACTTTGAAAAGATACTGGACAGCTGTCCCCGGATGTATCCGTTCAGCGATGACGCCGTTGAAGAATGTGTCCGTCTGGAACCCCAGGATATCGGACGTATGCCCATGGACTGCTGGTGCTACGGAAGCAACAGCTTTCTTCTCCACGGGTACTACAGCTATCGGCACCTGATACTGGCCCGGCTGGATTCTGGCAGCGGGAAAACCTATATACTGGGCGTCCCGGGGACGAACCACAGCCAGGATACGTTTATGGCCAACATGTTCGGATTTCGCGCGTTCAAACCGATCCGGGAAGAGAAGGGCGAGCCGTCGGATTTTGGATATTGGTACAAGAGTCTGGCCTGCGACTGAAGCGGACGTTTAAAATATCAAACTTTTTGTTTAAAAACAGTTGACTTCGCCGGGGAACGTCGTATAATAGTTTTTGTTTAACATTACTGAACTTTTTGTTTAACTGATTCCGGATCCGGATGACATCCGGCGGGAAGCGTTTTTACAGGAGAGAAGACTATGGACATAGGAGGAAAGATCCGGCAGCTCCGGGTCAAAAACCAGCTGACACTGGAAGAACTGGCCAACCGAAGCGAACTGACGAAGGGCTTTTTGTCCCAGGTGGAACGCAACCTCACATCCCCTTCCATCGCCACGCTGGAAGATATACTGGAAGCTCTGGGGACCAGCCTCGGAGACTTTTTCGCCCCGGAAAAGGACGAACAGATCGTCTTTACGGAGGAAGACTATTTTATCAATGAACAGGAGGAGCATACGATAGCCTATATCGTTCCCAACGCTCAGAAAAACCATATGGAACCGATCCTTTTGATCCTCCCTCCCGGAGGACGGTCGGAAAAGATGGAGCCGTATGAGGGTGAAGAATTCGGCTATGTACTCCGGGGAAGGGCGGCTTTGTATAACGGCGGGGAACGCCGCGTGGTGGAAACGGGCCAGACCTTCTATATGAAAGGGGATAAAACCCATTATCTTGCCAATGAATGGGAAGGCGAAGCCCGGGTGATCTGGGTATCGACGCCGCCGTCCTTTTAATACGCCAGACAGGAGGATCGGAATGAACAAGTTGATCGAACTTAAAAATCTGACAAAAAACTTCGAGGATCAGCAGGTGCTCCGGGGGATCGACCTGAATGTGTATGAGAACGAATTCCTCACGCTGCTCGGTCCGAGCGGGTGCGGCAAGACGACGACGCTGCGCATCATCGCCGGATTTGAAGAAGCGGATTCGGGACAGGTGCTGTTTGACGGAAAGGACATATCCGCCCTTCCGCCTTACAAACGCCCGGTCAATACCGTTTTTCAGAAATACGCTCTGTTCCCGCATATGAACGTGTTCGACAATATCGCTTTCGGGCTGAATATCCGGAAGGCGGACAAGCAGGAGATCCGACGGAAGGTGGAGGCCATGCTGGCGCTGGTCGGCCTGGAAGGCTTCGGTTCCCGGGACGTGACCCTTTTGTCCGGCGGGCAGCAGCAGCGGGTGGCCATTGCCCGGGCGCTGGTCAACGAACCGAAAGTATTGCTGCTGGACGAACCGCTGGGCGCGCTGGACGCCAGGATACGCAAGCAGATGCAGATGGAGTTAAAAAAGATCCAGCGGGAAGTGGGCATAACGTTTATTTATGTAACCCATGACCAGGAGGAAGCCCTGTCCATGTCCGATACGGTGGTCGTCATGAACGAAGGCATGATCCAGCAGATCGGTTCGCCGACCGATATATACAATGAACCGGAAAACCGGTTCGTGGCCTCCTTCATCGGTGAATCCAACATTGTGGAGGCGACCATGATCGAGGATTATCTGGTGGGTTTTGACGGCTGTCGTTTTGAATGTGTGGACCGGGGCTTTGGGGAGATGGAGCCGGTGGAAGTGGTCCTGCGTCCGGAAGATCTGGACATCGTGGATCCGGAAAACGCGCGTATCCGGGGAACGGTGCGCCAGGTCACCTTTAAAGGCGTCCATTATGAGATCCTGGTGGAAACCGATATACGTACCTACATGATCCATACCACCGATTACACGGAAATCGGAAAGCACGTCGGCCTGGACTTCGGGCCGGAAGATATCCACGTTATGTGGCCAATGGGGAGTTACTGATGAAACATTTTAAAAAGCTGGTCCGGCCGTATCTGATATGGTCGTTTGTCCTGATCGTCGTGCCGCTTTTCCTGATCGTGCTGTACGCGTTTACCGTAGACGGGAACGCGGTGCTGACGCTGAATTTTACGCTGGATAATCTGAAAAAAGTCCTGGAGCCCACTTATGCCAATGTTTTTGTCAAGTCGCTGGCTCTGGGCGCCGTCACCACCGGCATCTGCCTGCTCATCGGCTATCCACTGGCCTATATGATCGCCCGGTTTAAAGAGAGCACCCAGAACCTGCTGATCATGCTGGTGACGATACCCATGTGGATCAATCTTTTGCTCAGGACGTATGCCTGGATGAATTTGCTGGCCGATAACGGCATCATCAACCGTTTGCTGATGAAACTGGGACTGTCCCCCGTGACGATGATGTACACGGACTTTTCCGTCGTACTGGGGCTGGTCTGCAATTTTCTGCCGTTCATGGTGATCCCGATCCATACGTCGCTGAGCAAGATGGACCGCTCCCTCATCGAAGCGGCTTACGACCTGGGAGCGAATAAAGTACAGGCTTTCCGGCAGATCACGCTGAAGCTGTCCATGCCGGGCGTGATCAATGGCATCGTCATGGTCTTTTTGATGGCCATATCCACGTTCGTCATCCCCAAGCTTTTGGGCGGAGGACAATATGTGCTGATCGGAAACCTGATCGAATCCCAGTTCATATCGGTGGGCGACTGGAATTTCGGCAGCGCCATATCCTTCATCCTGGCCGTGATCATCCTGATCGCCATGCGGGTCATGAAGCGGTTTGACAAAGGCGATGAATAGGAGGCACATATGAAAAAGTCAAAAAAACTCTTTTCAAAATGTTACATACTGATCTGCTTCCTGTTCTTTTACCTCCCCATACTGGTAACGGTCATTTTTTCCTTTAATTCGTCCAAATCCCTGACCCGGTTCACCGGTTTTTCCATGAGATGGTACGCGGAACTGTTCCGGAACAGCGAAGTGGCGTCGGCGGTCTACGTTTCCGTGACCATCGCGGTCCTGGCCACGGTCATATCCACCGTGCTGGGGACCATCACCGCCATCGGCCTGTCCCGGTCCAGGAAGCTTTTGAAGGAATATCTGCTGAACGTGAACAATATCCCGATCCTGAATCCGGAGATCGTCACGGCCATCAGCCTGATGCTGCTTTTTTCTTCTTTCGGCATGACGAAAGGGTATCTGACCATGCTTTTGGCCCATATCGCTTTCTGTACGCCGTACGTGATCACCAGCGTCTATCCGAAGGTGCGGGGGCTCGATCCCAACCTGGCCAACGCGGCCATGGATCTGGGAGCCACGCCGGCCCAGGCTCTGACAAAAGTGGTCATCCCCATCATCCGGCCGGGGATCTACGCCGGCGCGCTGCTGGCGTTCACCATGTCCTTTGACGATTTTGTCATTTCGTATTTTGTGTCCGGAAACGGCGTGAAGAATATATCCATCGTGGTCTACAACATGACCAAGCGGATCAATCCCACCATCAACGCCCTGTCCACGGTGGTCATTGCCGTGATCATCCTTGTCCTTTTGGCCATGCGGCTCCTGCCGAAACTGCGGCGCGGGAAGAACTCCAGGCGGCCGGGGAACCGGGCGCTTGCCTGGGCGGTGGCAGCAATCTGCCTGTGCGCGGTCTGCCTGACCCTTCCGAAAGGCATGGGACAGGCCGGGGAGAAACCGTCCCTTAAGATCTATAACGCGGGCGAGTATATCGATCCGGACCTGATCGGGCTTTTTGAGGATATGTATGACTGTACGGTCATTTATGAAACCTTCGAGTCCAATGAGATGATGTATACCAAGCTGAGCGGCGGGGAGACGTATGATATCCTGATCCCCTCGGACTATATGATCGAGCGCCTCATACGGGAAGAAGCGCTGGCGCCCATCGACTGGTCCCTTATTCCCAACAGCGAATATCTGATGCCGGAGGTGACCGACCGGTCCTACGATCCGGGAAATGTCTACTCCGTGCCGTATTTCTGGGGAACGGTGGGCATATTATATGATACGTCCGTTGTGGACGAAAAAGACCTTAAAGCCGGTTGGGAGATCCTTCGGGATGACGCGTACGCGGGCAATGTGTATATGTATGATTCGGAGAGGGACGCGTTCATGGTCGCCTTAAAAGCGCTGGGTTATTCCATGAATACGACCGATGAACAGCAGATACAGGAAGCCTTCGACTGGCTGACAGACCAGAGGGATACCATGGCGCCCATTTACGCCGGCGACGATGTGATCGACAATATGGTGTCCGGCAATAAGGCCCTTGCCGTCGTTTATTCCGGAGACGCGGCGTATATCATGTCGGAGAACCCGGATATGGCGTATTTTACGCCGGAAGAGGGGACAAACATATGGTACGACGCCATGGTCATGACAAAGGACTGCGCCAATACCCGTCTGGCCCACGAGTTCATGAACTTCATGCTGGATCCGGAAAACGCCCTGGCCAATACCGAGTTTGTAGGCTATACCTCCACCGTATCGCCTGCGTTTGAGGAAATGCGTTCCGGAACCTATAAAGGTATTGACGCTTATGTTCCGGACGTGGATAATAGTAATAATGAGATATTCGCTTATCAGGAGGCGAAGGTCAAGAAAATCTACGCGGAACTCTGGACAAAAGTCAAGGCCAAGTAGTATGCGGTTATATATGGAGGATGAAGCGATGAAAGATCTGAAAAAAATCATAATATTCATGGTAAAGATATCCGTGGCCATGGTGGCCTTGTACGCGATAAGCATCGGCGTCACTTATCTGACTTCTTTTCTTCCGGAATCCGCCGGCTGGGTAAAGAACGCGGGAATGGTGCTGGTCCTGATCGTCCTCATCGTGCTGCTTTCCACGGCGGCCGGCAAGTACCTGTTCGTCGGCGTGGATACGAAGGCGTTTACGGAAAAGCAGAAACAGTACCTGAACCAGTTCACCCTTTTTTCCGTCGTCATCATGCAGGTCCTTATCCCCATGAGTATCCCGGTCAGCAACAATATCAGCATTTTCTCCGGAAGTCCCAGGAACATTCCGGAACTGATCATAAAGAGCCTGTATTCCGCGCTGTGGCTGTCCTTCGTATACAGTTACATGCTGCGATTGGACCGGCAGCAGAAAAAAGAAGATAAATAAGAACGGTAAAGATCCGGCCCGGCGTCTTAAAAAAGACGTCCCAAGCCGGATCTTTTTGTCATACGTTATCTTTAAGCCACATAAGATGGTCTGGCGGGAGGGTGACCCAAAGAAGATCGCCGGGAGAAAGGGCGTTTTGCGCGCCGCTTTCTTTGGATGTTTTCCACCATAAAGGCCGGCCGCCTTCGGCGGCCAGAAGGAAGATATCTTCAAAGGGCGTTTCCATATGTTCCACGCAGCGCGCCCGGAACGTATTTTCTTCCGGACAGCCAATGGGCCGCAAGGAACGGACTTTGAGGAAATGGGCCCGTATGCCCACGCTTTGAGCCGGAAGATCCGGCGGGTCCGGGAGCGATAAGGTTACGCCCCAGTCGGTGGCTTCATAGCGGTTGGCGTCGATCTTGCGGACCGGCGAAATGTTTTTGCAGCCGGTCAGCCGGGCCCCGTTGACGGTTCGGGGATCGTCAAAGATCGCCTTTGTATCGCCGATGGCGGAAAAACATCCCCGATCCATAAGGGCCAGCCGGTCGCTAAGCTGGTACAGTTCATCCCGGTTGTGGGAGACGATCAGCACGTCTTTCGCGTATTCTTCGAAAAGCGAGGAGAAGTCGCGCAGGAGCTGGTCTTTCAGCCAGGCGTCCAGGGCGGAAAAAGGCTCGTCCAACAGGAGGACTTCCGGGGAACGGATCATCATGCGGGCCAGGGCGGTCCGCTGTTTCTCGCCGCCGGAAAGCCGGTCGGGATACCGGTCTCCAAGCCCTTCCAGCCGGAAGCGGCGCAGATACCGGTCCACCTTTTCTTTCCTGCCGGAGCCGGACAGGGAGATGCCGATGTTCTCCCGGACAGTCATGGTGGGAAAAAGGGCGTAGTCCTGGAACAGGTAGCCCACGTTCCGCTTCCGGGCGGGCAGATCGATATGGGCCGCGCTGTCAAAAAGCGTCCGGCCGTTCAAACGGATATAGCCGGAATCCGGCGTCTCGATGCCGGCGATACATTTTAAGGTCATGCTTTTGCCGCTTCCGGACGCGCCCAGTATGCCGGTGACTGTGCTGTCCGTATGGAGGTCCACATTGAGGGAAAAGTCGTTCAGTTTTTTCGTGATGGAAATGTCCAGCGCCATATCACCACCAGCCTCTCTGATACATTTTCCGGGAACCGACTTTGTTCATGACCCACAGGATGACAAAGGCGATGAGGATGACGATGGCCGTCCACACGCCGGCTTTGCCGTAATCGCCGTCCTGCATGACCATGGCGATGGTCTGGGAGATGGTGCTTGTCTTTCCCAGTATGTTGCCGGCCAGCATGGAGGTGGCGCCATATTCGCCCATGGCCCGGGCGAAGGTGAGCACCGTGCCGGAAAGGATGCCCGGGGCTGCGGACGGAAGGGCGATCTTTCGGAAAATGGTCCACTCCGAAAGCCCCAGGGTGCGTCCGGCATAGATCAGGTTGATATCCACCTGTTCAAAAGCGCCCCTGGCGTTCCGGTACATCAGGGGAAAGGCGATGACGGTGGCCGCGATGACGCAGCCCGTGAAGGACTGGATGATCCGTATGTCGAAAGTTTCCAGGAGAAAGGCGCCGAAAGGCCGGCGCACGCTGAACAGCAGCAGCAGAAAAAAACCGGCCACAGTGGGCGGCAGGACAAGGGGCAGGGTAAGGACGCTGTCCGGGACCGCCCGAAGCCGGGGCGGCAGTTTAAGGACTGCGTAGGCGGCCCCGATCCCAAGGAAAAAGGCGATGACGGTGGCCGCGAACCCGGTCTTTAAGGAAATGAACAGGGGACTCCAGTCCAATGTTGAAAGTACGCGTGTCAGTTCCATAGATCAGTCCTCGTGGATGATGAACATGTGGTCGGAAAAGATCCGCTTCGCGGCATCGGAGGAAAGATAGTCCAGGAATGCCTCTGCCGCCCGGGTCTGGGCGTCGTCAGCCTGATCGTTTTCGATCAGCGCCGCCGGGTAGATGATGGGCGTGTCCAGAAGGTCCGGATCGGCGCTGGCGATGATATCCACATCGTCTTTTACGGAAAACGCGTCGGAATAGTAAACGGTGCCCACTTCGTTGGCCCCTTCCTTGACCGCTTCTTTAACGGCGGTCACGTTTTTGCAGGCGTTGATCTCCATGGCCATCACGTCGTCGTAGATCCCCAGGTTGGTAAAGATCTGGCGGGAATATTTCCCCACGGGAACGCTTTCGCCGGCCAGGGCCAGATC
>CALWEE010000067.1 GCA_944376975.1 uncultured Lachnospiraceae bacterium | reverse complement strand
ATCATGATCCGGTCCACCACCGGTTTACCGCAGGTGTTCTCGATCAGCTTTTCTACCTGCGGGATTGGCTCTCGGGCCAGTTTTGGAGCCTCCACACCCAGAGCTTTCGCAATGGATGCTGCCATTTGGGTCATGGAAATTGAGTTGAACATCTTATAAAAACCTCCTTGGATAAAGTGATTACAAGACTGTGGCCGGAATGCTCCAAAGCCGAAGTCATTCTATACAACCTGTCCGCGTCAGGATCAGCCAACGAACTCGTCTACACGGGAACATGCGACGAAATGGCCCGGAGCGATCTCTTTCAGGGACGGATTGCCCTTCTTACAGATATCATGAGCGAAATCACAACGTTTGTTGAAACGGCATTCGTCCGGAAGGTTGACCGGAGACGTGATCTCACCTTTGATCAGCTGCCGCTGCGGTCTTTCTTTTCCGACTGTCGGGATCGGAATAGCGGAAAGCAGCGCTTTGGTATAGGGATGGGTCGGTTTCTGGAACAGCAGGTCGGAAGGCGCCTTCTCAACCATCTGTCCAAGATACATAACCGCGATGTCATCTGAGAAGTATTTAACAACGGAAAGGTCATGGGTGATGAAGATATAGGTCAGACCATATTCACGCTGCAGTTCTTTCAGAAGGTTCAGTACCTGCGCCTGAATGGATACATCCAGAGCGGATACCGGCTCGTCGCAGACGATCAGTTTCGGGTCTACCGCCAGGGCTCTGGCGATACCGATCCTCTGACGGCGTCCGCCGTCAAGCTCATGAGGATAAACGTTTACGTATCTCTGAGCCAGACCTACGATGTCCATCAGCTCTCTTGTACGTTTTTCGATCGCCGCGCGGCCTTTCAGAAGCTTGTGCTCGATGATCGGCTCACTGATCAGCTGCATAACGTTCTGTCTCGGGTCCAGAGAGGAGAACGGGTCCTGGAAGATCATCTGCATTTCCTGACGCAGACGTCTCATCTTCTTCATACCATAGCTTGTGATATCCTCGCCGTCAAAGATGATCTTTCCGGATGTGGGCTGGAGCAGTTTCAGGATGGTACGGCCCGTGGTGGATTTACCGCAGCCGGACTCACCTACAACGCCCAGAGTCTTTCCTTCTTCAAGCTTAAAGCTGATACCATCGACCGCGTGAAGAAGTCCGCCAGGAGTATTAAAGTACTTTGTCAGATTATCTACTTCAAGAATTATCTTATTTGCCATCTTTGTTCCTCCTTAAGCAGAATTTCGGATCATCGTACGCGTCGCAGGCAACCATATGTTTCGAGCTGCTCGTTCCGCCGACCGGACGAAGTTCAGGAACTTTCTTTGAGCAGGCATCTGTCGCGTACGGACACCGGGGAGCGAAAGAACATCCCGGCGGCAGGTTGGACGGGTCGGGCATCAAACCTTTGATCGGCTGAAGTTCCTCTCCTCTTTCCTTCAGGTTGGGGAGAGAATCGAACAGACCTTCCGTGTACGGATGATGGGTATGATTGAATATATCATCTGCCGTACCGATCTCAACGATACGTCCGGCGTAAACAACGGCCACGTCATCACAGATCTCGGCAACAACGCCCAGGTCATGGGTGATGAGAATCATGGACATATCGTATTCACGGATAAGATTTTTCATAAGCTCAAGAACCTGAGCCTGGATCGTAACGTCCAGAGCCGTTGTCGGTTCGTCAGCGATGAGCAGCTTCGGGTTACATGCCAGCGCGATGGCGATGACAACACGCTGCTTCATACCGCCGGAGAACTGATGGGGATAATCGTAAGCCCGGTTCTCGGCGATACCAACCAGTCTGAGCATTTCTTTGGCACGCTCCATGGCTTCCTGTTTGGAAACTTTCTCATGGAGCTCAACGCTTTCGGCGATCTGCTCTCCCACCGTCATAACCGGGTTGAGAGCGGTCATGGGATCCTGGAAGATCATCGCCACATCGTTACCACGGACTTTTTCCAGTTCTTCCTGTGATAACTTCAATACATCTACTCCGTCCAGTACGATGCTTCCGCTTTTGATCTTTCCCGGAGGATTGGGCACCAGGTTCAGGATGGAAAGCGCGGTCGTTGTCTTGCCCGCGCCTGTCTCGCCAACCAGACCAAGCGTCGTCTTTTTACCCAGCTGGAAGCTGATACCGTTGACCGCATGGACATCGGCATCTTCTGTCTCGTAATGAACAACTAAATCCTTTATATCAAGAACTAAATCTGCCATATTTTCTACCACCTATTTCTTAAGCTTTGGATCAAGGGCGTCACGTAAACCATCGCCAAGTAAGTTCAGCGCAAGTACTGTAAAGAGGATCGCGAGACCGGGCAGGACGCAGAGATAACTTGCGTCACGCATACGGCTCCGTCCGCCGGACAGCAGGGCGCCCCACTCCGGAGCCGGCGCGGGAACACCGATACCAAGGAAACTCAGTGAAGACGCTGAAATGATCGTTGTACCTACCTGCAGCGTATACTGAACGATGATCGGAGACAGACAGTTGGGAAGGATATGCTTCGCGATGATCTTCCATGTGGGAAGGCCCATGGCATAAGAAGACTCAACATATTCCTGGTCACGGACAGTCATAACGGCCGCCCGGACAACCCGGCAGAAACCAGTGGCCGCCGAGAAGGAAAGCGCGATAACAAGGTTCACTGTACTTGTTCCGAGAACAGATACGATAACAACCGCGATCATGATGTTCGGGATAGAATAGAAAATATCGATGAAACGCATGATCAGCTGGTCCCAGATACCGCCTTTGAACCCGGCGATGGCGCCAAGGATCGTACCGACTACGAGGCCGATGGTAACGGCGCCGAAACCGATGATCAGGGAGTATCTGCTGCCCCACATGATACGGGCAAACAAGTCACGGCCGTATTCATCGGTACCGAACCAGTGCGCCGCGCTGGGGCCCTGAAGACGGTCCGCCATGTTCTGACCGATAACCTGTGTCTCATAATCAAAGGCAAGCGGGCTGATGAGCGCTATGATCACCAAAACGAGAAGGAAGATCATACCAATGACCGCGCCTTTATTCTTTAAAAGCCGATGAAACACTTCCTGGAACTGAGAACGGCTTTTGATCACATCATTATTTGTTGAAACTGTGTTTGCTTTTTTTGCCATCTCTCAATCACCCCTTCTTAGCGTACTGTGCTTTGATACGCGGATCAAAGAATGCGTAAACAAGGTCAACGACCAGGTTGATCAGACACATACAGATACTGCACATGATGATCGCGCCGGTAACCATTTCATTATCGCGCCGCGCGATAGAGTCGTTTACGAGACGTCCGATACCTGGCCAGGAGAATACGGTCTCGGCCAGAACGGAACCGGTCATGATCATACTGATCTGCATACCGATCGCGGTGATGATCGGGATAAGCGCGTTCTTCAGGCCATGTCTGAAGATGACCTGACGTTCGGAGCAGCCTTTGGCCCGGGCAGTCGTCATATAGTCCTGACGGATAACGTCAAGCATGGAGGAACGGGTCGTACGCATGATCAGCGCGGCGAGTCCGTAACCTACTGTGACAGCCGGAAGGACTACGCTTGAGAAGCCTGCTTTACCGCCGGACGGGAACCAGCCCAGTTTCAGGGAGAAAAGCAGGATGAGCATAAGGCCGAGCCAGAAGTTCGGCATCGCCGTTCCGAAAAGGGCGAAGACCATGCCCACGTTATCTTTCCAGGTACTTTGATGGATCGCTGTATAGATACCCAGAGGCAAAGCGATGATGACCGCGATAAGTACGGCCGCGCCGCCTAACATCAGCGTGTTCGGAAGCGTTTCCATGAATGTCTGGAATACGTCTTTGCCTGTGATATAGGATTCACCCATATCGCCCTGGATCATACCGAGCATATATCTGCCATAACGAACAAGGAACGGATCGTTCAGTCCCATTTCTTCGCGGATCTGCTCTAACATTTCCGGAGTCGCCTTGTCACCAGCGATCAGAAGTGCGGGGTCGCCGCTGGTCAGGTTCATCGCCCAGTAAATAAGGAATGATGTGACGATGATGACCGGAATAAGCTGGAGCAAACGTTTTACTATGTATTTGATCATATTGTTATACACTCCTATTCTTTTATGAACAGTTGCCGTCTGCCAATTACTGGAATAATGTCTTAGAAACAAATTTGCGGGCCTGTTACCGCCCGCAAACCTGTTCCAGACAGAATAACTTTTGATTTACTATTCAAGCATCACAAACAACTCTGTCAGTGTATTGTCTCTTATTCAGCAATGTAAGCGTGTGCCCAGTAGTGGTTGCCGCCGCCGTAGAAGTACTGACCCTGTAAGTTGCTGTTGTAAGCAATAACCAGGTTAGCTATGTACAGCGGAACCTGCGGACAAGCGTCTACAAGATATGTCTGGAGTTCCTGAGCGTACTCAAGACGTTTGTCAGGATCTTTCTCTGTAGCGACAAGGTCTGTCAGCTCATCAGCACGCGCGTCGCTGTAGTGATGATAGTTGGAGCCGGAGCCTGTGTAGAACAGGTCACGATATACGAAGTCAACCTTGGAGTCTTCGTTCCATCTCCACAGGAACAGTTCCTGATCACCGTTTACACATGTGGATTTCAGCGTAGCGTCTTCACACGGAGAAAGTGTTACGGTGATACCGATCTCAGCCAGGTTAGCCTGGATGATCGTAGCGATGGATTCATACGGTGAGCTGTTGGCATATGTCAGAGTGGTGGTGATGCCGCCATCCGGATAGCCAGCTTCTGCCATAAGTTCTTTCGCTCTCTCTACATCATAGTCGAAGCCTTCCATGTCATCATAGAAGCCCCACAGACCACGGTTCAGGATCGTTGTCTGTAATGTACCTTTGCCTTCAACAGCGGCCTGAAGAACAGAGTCTCTGTCGATCGCGCAGGCTACAGCCTGACGAAGTGTCTGATTGTCCCACGGCTCTTTCGTTACGTTGAAAGCGAAGTAGAACAGTCTGGAGCCGGCCTGTTCATATACTGTGATGTTCGGGTCTTCTTCCAGGAAGGGAAGTTCGTTGATCGGCGGGTTAACGCAGACATCGATCTCACCGGCCTGTAATGCGATTACACGGGAGGAAGCCTCAACATAAGGTTTGAAGTCGATGGTTTCAGCCACACCAGGAGCAGCCCAATCGGGAACTTCCTGATCTGTTGTAGCTCCCCAGTAATCTTCAACCTTTGTCAGACGGCAGTACTCGCCCTGTACCCAGGAGTCGAATTTGTAAGGACCAGTACCAATGTAGTACGGATCTTCAACGCCGTCTTCATAGGCTTTCTTGGACTGGATAGCCAGGTTCTGGGAAGCCAGGGACTGAACGAACTCGTTGTTGTAAGACTCGGTCTCGATGGTGAACTCGTAGTCGCCGTCAACTGTACAGGAAACAAAGCCTGCAAGGTTCGGAGCGGATACGCTTTCCATAGCCATGTCGAGCGTGAACTTAACGTCTTCCGCTGTCATCGGAGTCTTGTTGCCATCGTTGAAGTACACATCGTCACGGAGCGTGAACTTGATATGTGTGTCGTCAACGTTTTCCCAGCTTGTAGCCAGGCCCGGTTCAAACTCACCTTCGTTGGTGAACCATACCAGAGCCTGATGGGTGTTCTTCAGGACGATGTTGTTGATCTGGTCCTGCTGAGCCTGCAGGTCGAGGTTGTTGATATCAACGTCTGTACCGATGATCAACGTGTCTTTGTGTCCAGTAGCGCCATCGGCTGCTGCTGTTGTCTCTCCGGCTGCTGATGTCTCTCCGCCGGATGTGGTCTCGCCGTTGCCGCCGCTACATCCGATAACAGATGTTGCCAGCATCGCAAGACACATGAGTAAAGCGAGTTTTTTCTTCATTGTTTTCTCTCCTTCTTTATAAAATTTATTTTAAGTTTGCACTTAAAAATCAAGAGAATAAAGAATGAATATTATTACATCACTCCTTCTTTCTGTACCGATCATTGTTCCTGTTAATACTTTTTGTTCTAATCAGTACTTAATACGTGTTTTATTATGCCATAAATGCTGTCTATTGTCAACAAAACATTTGACCTTCCCCATCAACTTTTTGTAAGTATTTGGTAATAAGGACACAAAATTAACATATTTTGTTATAAATTATACTCAATAATGCAAATGTGAATAAATTATCATTTTCTGAAAAATCCGCTTTTTTTGCCGCTTCCCAACATCAAAAAAGCAGTTCCGGGAAAATGTTCCCCGGAACCGCTTTTGTACAATCATCCGAATTTTTTAATTTTCTATTAACTTGCCTTCATCGTTCCAGCTGTAAAGTTTCCGAAGCTCTTTACCGATGACTTCTGACGGATGCTCCGCCGCTTTTTTACGCATGGCGTTGAAATGGGCGCAGCCGGACTGGTTCTCAAGGAGCCAGTCTTTCGCGAATGTACCGTCCTGGATATCGGAAAGGATCTGGCGCATGGCTTTTTTGGTCTCCTCGGTAACGATCTTCGGTCCGGTGATGTAATCGCCGTACTCGGCCGTATTGGAGATGGAATAACGCATGCCTTCAAAACCGCTCTGATAGATCAGGTCAACGATCAGCTTCATCTCATGGATACATTCAAAATACGCGTTGCGCGGATCGTATCCCGCTTCGACCAGTGTTTCAAAGCCGGCCTGCATCAGGGCGCAAACGCCGCCGCACAGTACGGCCTGCTCGCCGAACAGGTCGGTTTCTGTCTCAACCTTGAAAGTCGTCTCCAGAACGCCTGCCCGGGCGCCGCCGATGGCAAGAGAATAAGCCAGCGCCATGTCAAGGGCTTTGCCTGTCGCGTCCTGATAGACCGCCACCAGACAAGGTGTACCTTTTCCGGCCTGATATTCGCTTCTTACCGTATGGCCCGGAGCCTTGGGCGCGATCATGGTAACGTCCACATCCTTCGGCGGAACGATCTGTCCGAAGTGGATGGCGAAACCATGGGCGAACATGAGCATGTTGCCCGGTTCCAGGTTCGGTTCGATGGATTCTTTGTAAAGTTTGGCCTGTTTTTCATCGTTGATGAGGATCATGATGATATCGGCCATCTTCGCGGCCTCCGCCGCGGTATATACCTTAAATCCCTGCGCCTCGGCTTTTGCCCAGGACTTGCTGCCTTCGTAAAGGCCAACGATCACGTTGCATCCGGATTCCTTGGCGTTCAGCGCGTGGGCATGTCCCTGGCTGCCGTAGCCGATGATGGCAATGGTCTTGCCTTCCAACAATGAAAGATCACAATCCTGCTGATAATAGATTTTAGCCATATTGATTCCTCCTGACATATGATAAAAATATATTTTTCAATAATACGCAACGAGTGTATATTATTAGAAACAGGGTCAATCCAGATAAAGGACGCCTTCGGATCCTCTTGTCAGGCCGGTAAGGCCTGTACGGGCCAGTTCAAGGATCTCATGATTATGTATCAGTTCAATGAACGCGTTCAGTTTGGATTCGTTGCCCGTAAGCTCGATGATCATGGAATCGGTCCCCACGTCCACCACATTCGCCCGGAACACGTTGGCCACGGCGATGATGTCCTGACGCTGCCCTTCCCCGGCGCGGACTTTGATGAGCACCAGTTCCCGGCAGACCGCCTCCCCGTCCGCGAGCATCTTGACGTCGATCACGTCTTCCATCTTCCGAAGCTGCTTCTCGATCTGCTCAAGGATCAGGTCGTCTCCATGGGCCACGACCGTCATACGGGAATATTTCGGGTCGTAGGTCGCGCCGACAGTCAGGCTGTCTATGTTGTAGCCGCGTCGGGAAAAAAGCCCCGCGGCACGGCTCAGAACACCGGAAGTATTGTCGACCAGCAATGAAAATACGCGTTTCTGTTCCATCCATACACCTTCTTCTTAAATAGATCCGGGCACTTCGAGTCCGAAGTGCCCGATGTCCTCATTATAGTTATCCGAAAAGGATTTGTCAATAAACTTTAGCCAATTAAATCATGAAAATATCCGCTTTCGCCCATCTTTTCCGCTTTCGGCCCGCCGGGTGGGAAACGGGTGGGAAAAGGAAGCCCCGTCGCCCAGATATTCTTCAATGCGCATGAGCTGATTGTATTTCGCCAGCCGGTCCGTCCGGGACAAAGAACCGGTCTTGATCTGCCCCACCCGAAGGGCCACGGAAAGGTCGGCGATGGTGGTGTCTTCGGATTCTCCGGAACGATGGGACAAGATGACGCCGTAACCGGCTTTCTGGGCCATGTGGAC
>CALWEE010000066.1 GCA_944376975.1 uncultured Lachnospiraceae bacterium | reverse complement strand
TAATGGTCTTTCTGGTTTCATGTTGCCTCCTTTTATTATAGACGGGCGGCCGGAAAATGTAAAGCGCCGGCCCGGGCGCAGGACTTTAAACGGCCCGGGCGCAGGGCTTTGGAAACGGCCAGGGCGCAGGACTTTAGGAAACCGCCGGGGGCATATACAGCCGTGCCGGATAAACGGCATGAAAACCCGCAGGCGTCCCCAAAAAACCGCCCTTGTCCAGATATTTTTTACACGTTTTAAATGGAAAATAAGATCATCGCGAACGGATGAGGAAGATCCCGAAAGAGAAAAGCCGATCGGCGTTCAGGATCGTTATCTATATATTACACGCCCGGGGCGTGCCTGTAAAGAAGATTCGTCCGACATTTTCCGACAAAGCGAAAGGGCCCCGCGGCAGCGGAAGCCCTTCCCTTTTGTCGGACTGTTTTTATTTTATGATCTTTTGGAACACACCCTGTAAAGGTCCGTATATACCAGGTCACTGGACGATCCATTCATTCCTGGATCCCAGTTCTTTTTTCAGGACGTCGATCCAATGCCGTTCTTTACGGACTTTTCCCCGCTCCCAGGGCCAGACCGACCCGCTGTGCCTGTCCACGATGCTTTTGCGGACCAACAGATCCGCGACCAGTTCTTCCCTTGTCGCCAGTGCCAGCGACCGTTCATCCCATTGTCTTGGTTTTCGGATCGTCTTGAAATACATAATTTGTCCCGCCAGCCTTCCTGTCATGCTCCCGGCTTTTATCCGTTCAAAGCCCTCTGCTGCATTATATGATACATTCTGTACAAAAATCACCAAATATTTTCCCTGACCTCTTTAAATTCAGGCTCGTTTAGTATATCATAGATATATCAAATAACAAAGGGGAATTCCTATGAATGACATCAGCATTTTTGATATTATCGGGCCGAATATGATCGGTCCTTCCAGTTCCCATACCGCCGGCGCTTTGCGCATCGCCCATCTTGCCGGCAAGCTGGTCCGCGGAAAGATCACGCGGGCAGTTTTTACGTTATACGGTTCTTTCGCCTGGACGTATCACGGCCACGGCACGGACCGTGCTCTTGTGGGCGGTATCCTGGGCTTCGGGACAGACGATGAACGGATACGCGATTCATTCGCCCTGGCCAAAGAAGCCGGCATTGATTTCCGGTTTGTTGAAAACAAAACAGAGAAAGACGTCCATCCCAATACGGTGGACATCCATCTGGAAACCGACACCGGCTACAGCGTCGACCTGCGGGGAGAATCCATCGGCGGCGGCAACGCCCTGATCCGCCGGCTGAACGGCATCGACGTGGAACTGACCGGCGCTTACCCGACCCTTATCATCAAACATATCGACGCGAAAGGGGTCCTTGCCTATATCACGACCATGTGCAGCGGCATCGACCTGAACATCGCTTTCATGAAGGTCTACAGGGAATCCAAAGGGAAAAACGCCTACACCATCATCGAAACCGATTCACCCATCAATCCGTCCATCATCAGCGCGCTGGAATGTCATGAATCCATTCTTGCCGCGTCCATCGTACCGGCGATCTAAGGAGGGAATGTTATGAATTTTGCGACTGCGCGCGAACTGCTGGAATATTGCGATAAAGAAAAAAAGAAAATATCCGAAGCCATGTTCATCCGCGAAACGGAAGATCTGGAACAAAGTCCTGAGGAGACCTCCGCGAAGATGCGCCGGGCTTACTCCATTATGAAGCAGGCCATAGAAAGGGCCCAGAAGGAAGAGATCTACGGCATGGGCGGCATGATCGGCGGCGAAAGCCGACTGTTGAACGCGTTGCGGGAAAATGGGAAAAATATATGCGGCCCGCTTGTTTCCAAAGCCATTGCCTATGCCATGGGCGTTCTGGAAGTCAACGCGTCCATGGGCCTGATCGTCGCCGCCCCCACCGCCGGTTCTTCCGGCGTCATTCCCGGGGTTTTACGGGCGCTTCAGGAGGAAATGGACTTTACGGATGAACAGATCATCCAGGCTTTGTATACGGCGGCGGCTGTCGGCTATCTGATCACCCGCAACGCCACCACCGCGGGAGCCGAAGGCGGCTGTCAGGCCGAAGTGGGCTCCGCCAGCGCCATGGCGGCGGCGGCCGTTGTGGAATTAATGGGCGGCGCGCCCGTCCAGTGTCTGGACGCGGCTGTCTTCGCTCTGACCAACATCCTCGGTCTTGTCTGCGACCCGGTGGGCGGGCTTGTGGAGATCCCCTGCCAGAACCGGAACGCCATGGGCGCGTCCAACGCCCTGATCAGCGCCGAGATCGCCCTGAGCGGCATCCACAGCGTTACGCCGCTGGACGAAGCGATCACCATCATGTACAACGTGGGCCGGTCCCTGCCCTCCGCTCTCCGGGAAACCGCCAGAGGCGGCATGGCCACATCGCCCAGCGCCTGCGAAGCCTGTAAGGTCAAATGGAAACTTCCCAGCTGACAAACGATCCCCCATTCGGGGACATATTAAAAGGAGCATGCCCGGCATGCTCCTTTTCTGTCGTTTATGGGCCGGGTCATCGCCCGGTTTTTTCGTTGATATACTGGCAGGCCGCCAGAGCCGCCACGGCTCCGTCCGCCGCCGCGGTGGCCAGCTGACGGACCGTTTTCGTCCGGCAGTCTCCCGCCGCGAAAATGCCTTCGCAGCTTGTTTCGCAGTCTTCTCCCGCCTGGTTATAGCCGCCCGCGTCCAGCTCTACCAGCGGGCTAAACCGGCTGTTTTCCGGCATCTGGCCGATGGCGACAAACAGGCCGTCCACCGCCAGGTCGCTGATCTCTCCCGTCTTTTTATTGCGGATACGGACGCCTTCGATCGCCGTTTCCCCAAGGAGCTCTGTCACCACGCTGTCCAGGACAAACTCCACGTTTTCCTTCGCCTGAAGGCTTCGGACCATCCAGTCGTCGCCCCGGAACGCGTCCCGTCTGTGGATCAGGTACACCTTTTTACAGTAGCCGCTGAGAAACTGGGCGTCCTCCAGCGCGGTATTGCCGCCGCCCACGACCGCCGTCACCCGGTCTCTGAAAAAGGCGCCGTCGCAGGTGGCGCAGTAGGAAAGGCCGGCCCCGACCATCATCGCTTCCCGCTCCACGCCCAGCGGGCGGTTTTTCGCGCCGGTCGCCAGGATGACCGCCCGACATTCCAACGCTCCATCTTCCGTGATCACCTGAAAATGATCCGCCGTCTTTTCCACCGAGAGCACGTCCAGAAAGCGCACTTCGGCGCCCAGCCCCTTCGCCTGCTCATACAGTCCGGTGGCGAATTCAAAACCGGATATATGGGCTATGCCCGGATAGTTCTCCACCTCCGCCGAACTGACGATCTGCCCGCCATAGGTGAGGGCCTCCAGGACGAGCACCGTCTTCCCTGCCCGCACGCCGTATATGGCGGCCGACAATCCGGCTGTCCCTGCGCCCACGATCACGATATCATACATTTTTGTCTCCTTTCCGCCAAAACCTTTCCCGGCTTTGGCAACCCCGGTCACATCTGTTTTTTCACGATCCGGTACTCATCGCCGTACTGAAAATACGGGCAGTCGTGGAACGTCCCGGTCATAAAACGGGCCATTTCGTCCTCGTCCAGGTCCATCTCGCAGATGTAACATCCATAATCTTCATCATATACATAATTTCCGCAAAATTCGCAGTTGATCTTTCCGTTCATCTTCATTCTCCTTTTCCCGCGCGCCGCCCCGGGCATTACCCGGCGATGTGGAAGATCTGGATCAGCATGAGCCAGGCCAGGCCATAATAAGTAATGACCGCCACCAGATCGTTCACCGTCGTGATCAGCGGACCGGAAGCCACCGCCGGGTCCACGTGGATCTTATTGAAAAACAGAGGGATCGCCGTGCCGACAAAACTGGATATGGCCATGGCCACAACGAGGGCCGCGCCGACACATCCGGATACGGCGAAGGCGTACATGAAGCCCCGCCCTTTGACCGCCATGATATAAACGGCAATGGCCACCACCGAAAGGATCCCCAACAAGATCCCATTGGCGAATCCGACCCGGACTTCCTTGACGATCAGCTTCAGGCGGGACCGAAGATCCATGCGCTCATCCATAAGGACGCGAATCGTCACGGCCAGGGACTGGGTCCCTACGTTTCCCGCCATGTCAAGGATCAGCGACTGAAAGCTGACCAGGAGGGCCACCTGGGCCACCACGTTTTCAAAAAGCCCCACGACAGTGGATACGCCCATGCCGAGGATGAGCAGGACAACCAGCCAGGGCATCCGCTTTTTCATGCTCTGGGCCAGCGTCTCTTTCATGTCTTCGTTGTCGCTTTCCTGGATACCGGCCAGCTTGTTGTAGACTTCCTTCGTGTTTTCATCCATGAATTCCACAACATCCTGAACGGTGATGACGCCGATCAGATACCCTTTCCGATCCAGCACCGGAATGGAATCTTCCTCATATTCCTTCAGCCACTTGATGCTCTGGGCCACGTTGTCCGTGTCGTGGACAAAAGGATAGGACGTGCTGATGATGCTTTCAAGCGGCGTCTGGGCCCGCGCCAGGATCAGGTCCTTCAGGTCGATGGCCCCTTCAAAAAAGCCGTTGGCGTCCACCACGTAAAGGGTGGCGATATTGTCGTTGTCCTTTGTCTGCCGGATCAGGGATTTCATGGCCTCCTTGACCGTAAAGTCCCGTTCGATCTCCACGTAATTCGTCGTCATGTAGCTGCCGATCTCGTCTTCATCGTAAGAATCCAGCAGACGGATCTCGTCCCGTGTCTCCTCGCTCAGGAAGCCGGCCAGCTCTTTACGCCGCTCGGCGTCCACTTCCTTAAGGATCTCGGCCGCCTCGTCCGAATCCATTTCCTCGATGATCATGGCCGCCTGCTCCGGTTTCAGTTCCATGAGCAGCTGCTGAGGTTCTTCCAGGTAAGGAAAGATCTCGGATACCCAGTCTACGCCCAGTTTCCGGTACAGTTTAAGCCGTTCCTCCATGGTCAGGCTCGGAAGGGCGTGGGCGATGTCGTAATCATGATAGTCGTCCAGCCGCTGGAGGAAATCTTTTTTATCCAGATCTTCATGGATGAGTTTCGCGATCTCTTCAGCTACCTGTGTGTTGATAAATTCCAGTCTTTTCATCTGCATCCTCTCCCATCGTTGTCAAAATGGACAGTCTGCCCGATGAACCTTGATGTCGCCTTTCGGTCAGCGCTTTCGGCTTCCCGGAGGCCGCAAGGCATCCGGACTGCTGTCGTGTCGGTCATCGTGTGTCGTTTTTCCGTGACTTTTACTGTCACCTGCCATTGACTTGCCACCTCCCGTCCAAAAGTACTTGCCGCGGGAAAGCGCCGGGCTTTCCGGTGCCTTCCCGTGAAAGAACAAAAATCCATATCACAGCCCAAACTATGATATGGATCGTCCTTGCGTATCATTCGTTCAAGCTTTAGCTTCACAGGGCCTGTAATTACATTATTCTACGCCTTAAAAAGCGACGAAGACTGTTGACCTGATCAAAAGTGTCTCCACCTATGACCGGCAGCAACCCGTATCCCTGTGGTAGCCTCACCTACCGACTGTATCGTGTTTACATATTACTTCTATCATAAATCGTCTGTCCCGTCAAGCCTTTTCGCCCGCTTCTTCCTCCCGGGACCAGCGTTTCAGCCAGCCTACGCCGATGGGGGACGGCCCGGTGTGGACGCCGATCGTCACGCCGACCCGGCTCACTTCCCAGTCTTCCTCTTTATAGCCGAAATCTTTCATGATGGCGAAGGCTTTTTCCTTGAAGGGAAGAAATTCCGCCTCGTCCCAGCCGCAGGCGATGCCCATATGGTACCGGCTCATATCCAGACGCTTTTCCTCCACGAAATGCTTCATGCGTTCCAGCACCTGTTCCAGCGAATGTTTTCTTCCCCGGCAAAGGCCGGCGGAATACAGCTCCCGGTCTTTATACTGGATCAGCGGCTTGATGCGCAGCACCGTCCCGATGGAACTGGCCGCGTGGCCGATGCGCCCGCCGTGGTACAGATAAGCCAGGTCGTTGGTCGTAAAAAAGATCTGCCCCGTATCCCGCAGCGGTTTTAAAAGTTCCAGCGCTTTATCCAGATCGTAGTCCATATCCCGCATCTTCACCGCTTCTTCCACGAGAAGCCCCTCCAGCACCGTCGCCAGCCGGGAATCCAGCACTTCGACGCGGGCGCCCGGATACGCCTCCAGAAGATCGCCCCGGGCGTTGCAGGCCACCTGGTAGGAGCCGCTGAAAAGCGCGTTGAGACAGACGCATAAGACCGGCTGGCCGGCAGCCGCGTAAGGCTCGAGGACGTCCCTGTAATCATTGTAAGACGGCATGGACGTTTTCGGATACACGTCCGGATGCTCCACCATATATTGATAAAAATCACGGATTTTTATATCTTTTCCTTCCCGGAGATACTTTTCCCCGTCAAAAGACACGTAAAAGGGGACCACCTGTATCCCCATCTCCCGGACTTTTTCTTCCGGCAGATCCAGTGAACTGTCGCTGACGATCTGAAACTTCATGTAAAATCCCTGCTTTCTCCCAGACGCGGGTCAATATGTCGTTATCATCCATTATATCAATGATCTTCCGGTTTTTAAATAGCCAAACGTTTTTTCTTTACGACAAAAAAGAGAGCCGCGTAAAGCGGCTCCCCACTTACCGGTATTTACCGGATGATCATTTTGTTCTTGTCTTTACGAATACCGCGACGCCTGCCACGATGATCACCGCCGCTGCCCCGAGTACGATCCACAGAGTGTAGGATGTACCGCTTTCTTTGGCCAGATCCTGGCTGGCTAACGGAACGCTTTCATCTTCCAGGGTGACGGTCTCGTCGGCGCCTTCCGCCGCGGGAGCGGTCGTTTCTTCTTCCGCGCCGCTTCCGTCTTCGGCGTCTTCGCCGTCCAGATCCTGGTTGGCCAACGGAACGCCTTCATCGGTCAGCGTGGTCACTTCGCCGGTCTCCTCGTTGGCAAGGACGGTAGTCGTGCCCGCCGGCGCCGCCGCTTCTTCTTCGGCCGCTTCCGTGCCTTCTTCGGCGACTTCCACGATCTCTTCTTCATCTACATATACCGGCTCAACCGTGGTGATGATCTGTTCTTCCGTCACAACGGTGTCGGCATTCTGGATATCGTTGACGTCTCTATAGTAGATCGTATAAGTCCGCTGGGGTGAATAAAATTCATGGTCCACATCGTCCTGGCCCTGAAGCTTCACGTATTCCGTATCGCCCACCGTATAGTTTTCCGGAGCCGCGATCACGCTGGCCTCGGTCGCTGAAGCGGTCTGGGTCGTCTCGAAGATCACTTCGTCGGTCGTCACGCTGCGGTAGCGGATGGTCAGGTCATAGTCCTGAAGCGCCGGGCTGCCTTCTTCGTTGTAGTATACGTAGAGGATGCGGCTGCTGTCCGCGTATTCGTGTACGTAACGGTTGCTCATGCCCGGATCCAGTACGTAAGCCGTACCGTTCACCTCGATCTGGGTTTCCGGTTCATAAACCGCGCTCGTGCCCGGATCGACGGTCTTGTCATCTGTGCGGATCACGCTGCCTGTCTCGGTGTCGATCAGGCGTATCGACCAGGTATAAGGTTCATCGGCGCCGATCTGGCTGTAGGAAACCGTATAGGCTGTGCCGTAAGCGGACGCGCTGTGCTCGATCACGCCGGTCTCGCCATCCGCCAGGCTGTAGTAGGTTACCGCGCCCGCGCTGGTCGTCTGGATCTCAGCGGGAACCGTGAACGCTATCACCGCGTCCGCCTTGATATCGTCAGCCGTAACAGTCAGGAAATCTTCGCCGATCACGCTGCCGGTGGCGCTGTCCACGTACTGGACGCGCACCGAATAAGGATCGGTGTTGACCGCGTCGTCGGCCCGGTAGGTTACCGTATAGTTCAGCTGGGGACTGTCAAAGTTCACAGTGATCTGGTTGACCAGATCCACCTTCGTATAGGAACGATTGTCAATGGTCAGCGTACCCGGAATGTTGAAGACAAGGTCCTGCTCGTCATAAAATCCCACATATCCGGAGACGGTCTGGAGCACGTTGCCCTTCTCGTCCGCGTAAGTCACGGTCGCCAGTTTGGCATCGGGGTTATATGGTTTATAAGTAAATCTGTATGTGCCCTGTCCATAATGGATGAGCAGCGTATCGGCGCTCGCCAGCTGATAGATCGTGCCGTTCTGTTCGATCTCGGCCGGAGCCGTATAAGTGAAGGACTCTCCGTTCATCACCGTTCCGGTGGCTTCCTCGCT
>CALWEE010000065.1 GCA_944376975.1 uncultured Lachnospiraceae bacterium | reverse complement strand
TGAAGCCGGGAACGAAAGAGGAGAATACGCGAGGGATCATCGGCGCGATCAAAAATCCTTATGTGGATATCATCGGTCATCCGGACGACAGCCGGTTCCCCATGGATTATGAGCCCATTGTCCGCGCGGCGGCGGAATACAGCAAGATCATCGAGCTGAACAGCAATTCGTTCAACCCGAAAAATACCCGGGTGAACGCCTGGGAAAATGACCACATCCTGTTGAAGCTGTGCGAAAGATACCGCGTGCCGGTGGTCATTTCCAGCGACGCCCACAGCGTCTTCGAGATCGCCGAGTTCACAAAGGCGAAGGAACTGGTGGAAGAGATGGATTTTCCGGAAGAGCTCATATTGAACACGTCCGTAAAGAAACTGAAAGACTGGATGTCGGTCCATCATAAGGCGTGACGTCCGCCATGAAAACCGCGGAATATCGATCTGAAGATAAAGGAGCCATGACGGCTCCTTTTTTTGATAGCCGGGTCACAGGATGACTTCCATGCCTACTTTCTGAGGCTTAAGACCCTGCTTTTCGTAAAACTTCATGGCGCTTTCGTTGAGCGACCATACGTTTAAAGTCACGTTGTAGCAGCCGATGGAGCGGGCGTATTCCAGTACATGGGCATACAGGTCGCTGCCCACATGCTGTCCCCGGATCTTTTCGTCCACGCACAGGTCATCGATATAAAGGGATCGGATATCGGTGAGGATATGGTTGTCCACTTCCTGTTTCAGCACGCAGAAGGCGTACCCAAGCACCTGATCCTGACTGTCGGTACAGACAAAGACCGGCGTGCGGTCATTGTTAAAGATGGCGTCAAGCTCTTGCGCCGTATATTTTGTGGCCGGCCATTTAAAAAGGTCCGGACGGCCGTCGTGATGCAGTTTGTTCACCTGTTTGAGAAGCCGGAATACATCCGGTATATCTTTTTGTTCTGCCCGTCTTATCGTGTTCATCGTTTAAGCACCTCGATCTTTGATGTTTCGTATCATGTTCCGAACCTATTATACCGCAGGCGCAGGATCCTTGCAAACGGGAAGGGGGATGCTTGACATAATGTATTATTTGTATTAATATAAATAATACAAAGAGAGGTGAAAGCGTATGATCCTGTCGTTGGATTTAAAAAGCGATATCCCGATCTATCAGCAGATCTATGATCAGATCCTTCAGGGGATCGCGTCTGGAGCGCTGGAACCGGGAGAGAAACTGCCCACTGTCCGGGCTTTGGCCGGAGAGACCGGCGTGAATTCCATGACCGTGAACAAGGCGTATCAGCTGTTGAAGGCAGACGGCTATATATTCACGGACAGACGCAACGGCGCCACAGTTTCCGACAGTTTTCCGGGAGCGGACTGTCTGAGCGACGTCGATGAACAGCAGCTTTCCATGATCATCTCGCGGGCCAGTCTGTCCGGGATCGGCAAAGGAAGGTTCCTTAAACTGTGCGCGGATATGTATGACCGGCTGTCATCCGGTGAAGGGAGTGAGTAAGATGCTTATCGTTAATATCCTTCTTGTAGTCATGATCTATCCCATGATCGGGCTGATGTATTATTTCGGCGTGCGGGAGACCGGCGTGAAAGGCAAGCCTACCGTGGTGGGCGTGACCCTGCCGGAAGCCTACCGTCAGGAGCCGGAAGTCAAAGAGATCGTTGCCGACTATAAACGGTCGCTGCGACGGTGGATGCTTTTGGCGGCCCTTTTGCCGGCGCTTTTCGCCTGGATGCCCTGGGTATCCTTTTTTATGGCCGGCTATATGCTGTGGGTGTTCGGCGCCATAGCCATGGTCGCCATTCCTTTCGCGCGGGCCCACAGACAGCTGCGTTCCCTGAAGCTGGTCAAAGGCTGGTTTCCCAAAGGGGAAGAAGGGGCTGTCCTTTCGGAAGGTTCCGTGTATGTGGATCTTGCGACGGCGGCTTCTCCGACCCGCATGGTCAGGCCCTGGCTGCTGATCCTTTTATGCGCGCTCAGCGCCCTGCCGGTACTCTACGAATGGTTTGCCGGCCCTGTGCCGGAGCTTCGGCATGAAAACAGCATCATCCCCTTTTCATTTGCCTGCGTGACTTTTGTACTTGCGCCGCTGATCGTGTGGATGGACCAGGAAAAAGCCGAGATCTTAAGCAGGAACAGCGCGGTGAATGCCAATTTTGAACGGAGCAAAAAACGGCAGAGAGGCATGGTCTATATCGGCATACTCATCCTGAACACGGTCACGGTCTGGCTGATGGAATTATTTATCCATCATCTCCTTGGCGGCATGACCGGCTTCGCGGTGTGGATGGTCATCTACACCGTGGTGATCTGCGCGGCGGCCCTGCGGTGCGAGTTCCGCGTCATAAAGCTCCGGGCGAAGCTGCGGTGCGATGAAAACGGGACGCCGTATTATGTGGATGATGACGAACACTGGCTCCTTGGCGTCATATACTGCAATCCCCATGATAAGCATTTCATCGTGGAGAAGCGGTCGCTGGGATACGGTACGACCATCAACGTGGGAAGCCGGGCGGGAAAGATCTTCACGGTGATCTTTGCCGTGATGATCCTGTTCTGCGTGATCGCCCTGCCCATATGGATCGGCCTGGAAGAATTTACGCCCATATCCGCCGGGATCACCGACGACGGGCTGAAAGTGTCCCAGGCTTTGACCGATCATGAGATTCCTTTTTCCGAGATGGAAGAGGTGGAACTGCTGTCTTTTCTGCCGGAGATGAGCCGGAAAAACGGAACGGGCCTTCCGGAACTTTTAAAAGGCAAATTTGAGGTTGACGGCGAAGGACGGGCGGATGTATGCTTGAATCCGAAGAACCAGTTATTTTTGCGGATCACGGATAAAGACGGCGGCCTGTACTTTTTCAGCGGCAACACAGATGAAGAAACCCGGGCGCTGTATGCGGCCGTGACAGAAAGAGTGGAGTGATGAACATGAACATAGGAATAGCCGGAGCCGGGATGATCGTCCCAGGATTCCTGGAAGCGGCGAAAAAACTGGATTTTTTCCAGCTAAAAGCCATATGCGCCACCCGCCGGTCGGCAAAACGGCAAAAAAGCCTGGCGGATCAGTACGGGATCCGGGAGATTTACGACGATTATGACGCGATGCTGGACGATGACGATCTGGACATGATCTATGTGGCTGTGCCCAACGATCTTCATTATCTGTTTTGCGCGAAGGCTTTGGAAAAGGGAAAATCGGTGATCTGCGAAAAGCCTTTCTGTTCCAGTTTCAGGGAAGCGAAGAAGCTTTCGGATCTGGCCCGGGAGAAGGGCCTGTGGCTGTTCGAGGCGATCAGCAATCAGTATTTTCCCAATTATGAAAAAGTAAAAGAACTGCTTCCAAAACTGGGACCGATCCGCATGGCGGAACTGAGCTTTTGCCAACATTCCAGCCGGTACGATCAGTTTAAAGAAGGGATCATCCATCCGGTATTCGATCCGGAAAAAAGCGGCGGCGCGCTGATGGACCTGAACGTATATAATATCCATTTTGTGACCGGGCTGTTCGGCGAGCCCGCGTCCATACATTATGACGCCAACATCCAAAAAGGCGTTGATACGTCCGGCGTACTCGTCCTGACGTATCCGGGAAGAGTGTGCGTTTTGTCGGCTGCCAAAGACAGTACGTCTCCCCCTCGCGTCAGCATCCAGGGCGAAGCGGGCTATATATACGGAGAAAGTAAAGCCAATTTCTTTGAACGTTTTTCATGGACCGATGATAAGACAAAAGAAACGGTGGATTTTTCACTGAATGAAGAAAAAGAACGGCTTTATTATGAACTGAAAGCTTTCGCGGATATGGTCGTTTCAGGTGACCGGGCAGGACATGACAGGCAGCTGGAGCACAGCCTGCTCGTCCAGAAGATCCTGGATGAGGCAAGACGGCAAGTGGGTATCCGCGTCATCGACCGGGCATAAAAAAATGTCTGTTCACGGTCCGCGCTGTGAACAGACATTTTTTACGTATTATTTTTCGTCCAGTTTGATGCCGGCCAGTAAGGAGCCGAGAGCGGTAGAAGCTTCGCCTTCGGATTTGAACTTGAAGTTTTCACGGGGAGCGCGTTCATGTGTCTCGCCGCTCTGAAGAGCCTTCATGCTCAGGCTGAGTTTGCCGTCTTTTTTGTTGATGACTTTTACTTTAACGCTGTCGCCTGTCTTTAATACTTCGTTGGGCGTCTTGATGCGTTTCGTGCTGATCTGGGAAATGTGCACCAGACCGCTCAGGCCGTTTTCAAGACGGATAAACGCGCCGTAAGTGGTCAGCTTTTCGACGGTGCCGTCAAATACTTCGCCCACCTGGATCGCGTCGATCATGGCCTGCTGCTCGGCCGCGGCCTTTTCCTGGGCAACGACTCTGCCGGAAAGTACCAGACGGCGTTTTTCTTCATCAACGGTGATGATCTTGACATCAACTTCTTTGTCCAGCCAGTCGTTCAGATCTTCAACATAGCCGTTGGTGATCTGAGAAGCCGGGATAAAACCACGACGGCCCTCCACATAGGCGATCACGCCCGCGTTGACAACGCCGCTTACCTTTACTGTAAGGACTGTTCCGGCGTCCATCATCTCCTGGAGCGCGCCCCAGGAAATCTTTTCTTCTGTTGTATGTGCTGTTTCACTCATATTGTCACCTCATCCATTTATTTCGTCGTTTCCGAGTCATTGGTATCGTTTTCGGGATCCGCGTCTTCGGCTGCGTCTGTGTCCGAATCGTCAGAAGCCATCTTGGAAGGATTTACTTTGACGTATTCCCGGCCGGAAGCGCTGTCTTCCTCGTCATCTTCAAACATGTCGTCAAAGTCATCTTCAAAGTCTTCGTCCCAGGTATCATCAAAGTTATCAGAAGACTTCTTATCAATGATATCTTTAACGATGTACACGATGCTTCCTATGGCAACGGCAACAGTTACAGTCTTGGCTACAAATTTGAAAAATTTGCTTATCTTCATAAATACTCACCTTCCTGTCCAATTTAATACCAATATAACACATTATATAGTATTTTATTGAAAAAATAAAGATATTATTTCATTTGGCCCGAAAAACTTTAAATGGGAAAGAAGCGGGTTTCCCGCTTGCATATGGACGCCGGCCGCTGTATACTGGTAGAATGAAAAAAATATTCAAAATATCGGGCATATTCTGCCTGGGCTATTATACGATACTGATCGGCCGCGCCGGGATCCGGACTGCTTTCGCTTCGTTCTGGGCGGCCACGGCCGCGGCTTTCTGGGCCTTGTCCCGCCTGCCGGAGAAAACGGCGCGGGCGTTTCGGCTGCCGGCGCTTTTTGGCGGGGCGGCCATCGGCGTCCTCTGTTTTCGCATGACGCGGGCAGGCAGGCGAAAGCCGGAACCGGGCGCGGATCATGTGGTCATACTGGGCGCCCACGTCCGGGGAACGCGACCTTCCCGTTTCCTGCTTTACCGGATCGAGGCGGTGGCAAAATATATGAAGGCGGAACCGGCCGCGGTGGCCATCGCTTCCGGCGGTCAGGGCGACGGGGAAGATATCAGCGAAGCCTGCTGCATCCGCCATGTTCTGGAGAAAATGGGCATAGAAAGATCCCGTATCATTGAGGAAGACCGGTCCGTGAGCACCTGGCAGAACCTGGAATACTCCCTGGATATCGGCGGACGGGACGCGTCTTACGTGATCGTCACCAATCGCTTTCACATTTACCGGGCCTTAAAAACGGCGAAGGCCGTGGGCATGGAACATTTTTCCGGCCTGGGAGCCCCTTCCCACCCGGTTTTCGGCCTCAATTATTTTGTACGGGAGATTTTTGCCCTGGCTAAAATGTATACGCGGCTCATCCTCCGTCAATTCCGGCGGAAAGAAATATAAAAAAACTGTTGCAATTTAAAATAAATTCGTGTAATATACAATCTGTGCCAATAAAAAGACAAATGTATGCCAGGGGAAGACATTTTGTTTCCGGGGCAGTACAGAAAATGGATAAAGGAGTTTAAACATCATGGATAAGAAATTAAAAGTAGGTGTTCTTGGCGGTACAGGTATGGTCGGCCAGAGATTTATCTCTCTTCTGGAAGATCATCCCTGGTATGAAGTAGTGGCGATCGCGGCAAGTCCCCGTTCCGCCGGCAAAACATACGCGGAGGCCGTGGGCGGCCGCTGGAAAATGGACACGCCCATGCCGGAGGCGGTGCGCGACCTGATCGTCATGAACGTGAACGAAGTTGAAAAAGTCGCTTCGGAGGTAGACTTTGTGTTCAGCGCGGTAGACATGTCAAAAGACGAGATCCGCGCCATTGAAGAAGCTTACGCGAAGACGGAAACGCCGGTCGTTTCCAACAACAGCGCCCATCGCTGGACGCCCGACGTTCCCATGGTCGTTCCGGAGATCAACCCGGAACATTTTGAAGTGATCGAAGCCCAGAAAAAACGTCTGGGAACAACCCGCGGTTTCATCGCCGTAAAACCCAACTGTTCCATCCAGAGCTACGCTCCGGTGCTGACAGCGTGGAAAGAGTTTGAACCGACAGAAGTGGTGGCGACCACATATCAGGCGATCTCCGGAGCCGGCAAGACTTTCAAAGACTGGCCGGAAATGGTTGGAAACATCATCCCGTTCATTGGCGGCGAGGAAGAAAAGAGCGAGCAGGAACCGCTGCGTCTCTGGGGCAAGGTTGTTGACGGGCAGATCGTTAAAGCGGATTCTCCGGTCATCACGACCCAGTGCATCCGTGTACCGGTTCTTAATGGCCATACAGCTGCGGTATTCGTGAAATTCGCGAAAAAACCGACAAAAGAAGAACTGATCGACCGTATGGTCAACTTTAAAGGCCTTCCGCAGGAACTGGATCTTCCCAGCGCCCCGAAGCAGTTTATCCAGTATCTGGAAGAAGACAACCGTCCTCAGGTCAAACTGGACGTGGATTTTGAAAACGGAATGGGCATATCGGTAGGCCGTCTGCGCGAAGACGTGATCTACGATTATAAATTTGTCGGCCTGTCCCACAATACCGTAAGGGGCGCGGCAGGCGGCGCCGTTCTCTGCGCCGAGCTGTTGACAGCCCAGGGATATATCCAGGCGAAATAAATCCTGAAGTCGAACAAAAGGCTTTGAGATCCCCAAAAGGTCTCAGAGTCTTTTTTTGCGCGCCAGTATTAGACACGCGCGGGCAAACGCTTTATAATGGAATAAAACAGGACGAGCGGAGGCGGCGAAAATGAAAATATTGAATTTCGGCTCAGTGAACGTGGATCACGTGTATCAGGTGGACGATTTTGTGCGGCCGGGCGAGACAAGGCGGTCGCTCGGTTTTAAAATGTATCCCGGCGGGAAAGGCCTGAACCAGTCGATCGCGCTGGCCCGGGCGGGAGCCCGCGTTTTCCACGCGGGAAAGATCGGAGCGGATGGCGGATGGCTGGAAAAGCTGATGAGCGATTCCGGCGTGGATACCCGTTATCTGTTCCGGTCGGGAACGGATACCGGCCGGGCGATCATCCAGGTGAGCGCTTCGGGGCAAAACGCCATCCTGCTGTACGATGGGGCCAACCAGACAATAGAAGAAGCGGATATCCGGCAGGTACTGGATCACTTTGAAGCCGGGGATATCCTCCTTGTCCAAAATGAGATTAATGGGGTCCCTCTTTTGATCGACCTGGCCTGGGAAAAAGGGATGAAGATCGCTTTCAATCCCTCGCCCGCCAACGAAAAGATCGGCCAATGCGACATGGGCAAGGTGACATGGCTTCTGATCAATGAGATCGAAGGCGAATGGCTGACCGGGAGCGCCGACCCGGGAACGATCTGCGAACGCCTTCTGGTTTCCTGGCCCGGATTAAAGATCGTATTGACGCTGGGCGAGAAAGGGGCGCTGTACCGGTCATCCACACGGCGGATATTCCAGGAAGCCATACCGACGAAAACCGTGGACACCACAGGGGCCGGCGATACGTTTACCGGCTATTTCCTTCAATGCACAATGGAAGGCCGGACCGCTGAAGAAGCTCTGCGTATCGCCTCCCACGCCGCGTCCCTTTCCGTCTCACGACCCGGCGCGGCCACCTCCATTCCCTGCCGGAAAGAAGTCGAAGACGCCCTCGGCCTGTAACACAGACCAACTTACGAATTGCCATCCCCCCAAAGGAATGATATAATGTACACGAAAGCACCGAGCCGTGCGGTCAGGGAGATCGTCAAAGTCTTTACGCTTGCGTAAAAGACCTTGACGATGGACATGACCATAGGGCGAATGCCCGTGAGCGAGTGAAGCGAAGCGAAAGGAGCTCGGCACGGCGAGGAGAGCC
>CALWEE010000064.1 GCA_944376975.1 uncultured Lachnospiraceae bacterium | reverse complement strand
AAATACGTGACCGTCACCGATTTCGGCAAAGAAGTCTACAGCGCCTATTCCCGGTATGTATATGAACATACCTTCAAGGTTATGTTCAGTATGGCGGACACCATACCGGAAGAACATATGGAAACATTTTGCCGGATGCTGGATCATTTTACCGATACATTGGTGTGACGGCGTATGCGGAAACAAAGGCGTAAAAAATGGGCCGTCTTTTTGGGGATCTTCCTGATCCTGGGCATATCGGTTTTTTTCGGGATAAGAATTTTTCAGTACTACCATCCGACCTGTTATAAATTTAACGATCGCTTTATCATTGGAAATGATATGATTAAAGGGAGAGGCTTCGTAAAGAAGTTCTCTCCCTTATGTCAATGTATGGGCGGATGCGTTATCGATCACGGCAAACGGGAAGATCGTTTTGACTGCCATAGGTGTGCCTCCTGGAGGAGCGATCCGATCAGTTCCTGTTTGCCCGCTGTGTATCGCCTGCGGTCATTGGGAAAGAGCGCCGCCAATTCTCGCTTGCGGTCATCGTATGCCATGGCTTTTTCAGGGATGGCGTTGAGATGATCTCGGAAACAGATATAGTTTCCCCATTGCCTGCTTTTCCATTTTACGATATGGATATGATGTGTCCGTATATCGTTCTCAAGATCACCCATTACAAACAAAAACTGTCCGGGGACATCTTCCCCTCGAAAAATAAATCCATTTTGTTCAAGGACTCCGATAAAAGGCATAATGTCCCCAGGATCGCGAACGCCAACGGCGATATCAATGATCGGTTTCGCGTGGATCCGGGGAATGGCAGTACTTCCAACATGCTGGATATCCATTGAACCGTGCCCCGCGCTAAACCCGTCATATTTTCCCTCCAGATCGATCGAGCTGTTTTATAGGTCGAAGGCGACGATACGCCTTAGTATCCCAGGCTTTCCCCCACCAGGATGATCTTGATGCGGCCGGGTATGCCGCTCCGCCGGGTGATGACGAACTGGTTGCAGATGCAGTCCGGGCGCATACAGTCCGCGCAGCGGCCGATCTGGGTACAGGGCGTTTCTTTGTTTAGACGCACCGTGTTCATGGGCGCCGCCGTATTGCGGGCGCGGGCCACGGCGGAATCCAGGTCCGGGCACAGTTTATTCATGCCGGCGATGATGATCACGTTTTCAGGCCCGAATATGAGCGACGCCACCCGGTTTCCGTTGCCGTCGATGTTCACGAGCTCGCCCTGGAGCGTCATGGCGTTGGTGCTCATAAAATAATAGTCGCAGACGGCCACTTTGCTGTAAAATTCTTTCATTTCCTCAGGCGTTTTCGGCACGGAACGGTCAAGGACAACCCAGTCGCCGGCCTTTAAAGCGTCGATCAGGCCAATTTCTTCCAGCGTCATGGAACCGCCCCAGGATACGCGAGATCCGGGCGTGACAAACCGCAGAGCTGTTTTCAGAGCGGCATTCCCGTCTTCGGCGTAATACGCTTCGATGCCCCTTTTGGAAAAATGTTCGATCAGCGTCTGAGCCGCGTTTTCATAATACTTTTTCTTTGGATTCATGAAGGATCCCTCCTCGTCTTAAAATGTCAAAGTCATCCGTAAATCGTTTCCTGATCATCATTATAAACGATTTTTACGTCATTTTCATCTTTTTTGTGTTATAATGGGCGTTAGTTTTTGAAAGAACAAACGTAAAGGAGTCTATATGTCAAAATCACTCTATATCGCCGAGAAACCCAGCGTGGCCCGGGAATTCGCCAAAGCGCTGAAGATCCAGGGGCGGGGCGGGGACGGCTATATCGAATCTCCGGAAGCGGTGGTGACCTGGTGCGTCGGGCATCTTGTGACGATGAGCTATCCGGAGGCCTACGACCCGTCGCTGAAGCGGTGGTCCCTGGATACCTTGCCGTTTTTGCCGAAACAGTTCAAATACGAAGTCATCGACAGCGTGAAAAAGCAGTTTGAGACGGTGAAGGCCCTTTTGAACCGGGAAGATATCGGCACGATCTACGTGTGCACCGACTCCGGACGGGAAGGGGAGTACATCTACCGGCTGGTGGATCAGATGGCCCAGGTGGGCGATAAAAAGAAAAAGAAACGGGTGTGGATCGATTCCCAGACAGAAGAAGAGATCCTGCGGGGGATCAAAGAGGCGAAAGATCTGTCGGCCTACGATCATCTGGCCGACGCCGCCTATCTTCGGGCAAAGGAAGATTATCTGATGGGCATCAATTTTTCCAGGCTGCTCACGCTGAAATACGGCCCATCCATTTCCGGTTATCTCCATACGAAATGGACCGTACTGTCGGTGGGACGGGTCATGACCTGCGTCCTCGGCATGGTGGTCCGGCGGGAGCGGGAGATCCGGGCTTTTGTCAAGACACCCTTTTACCGGGTGCTCGCCCGGATCGACGTCCGGGGAAAGGACGTGGAGGCGGAATGGCGGGCGGTCGAAGGGTCACGCTATGAAAAAACGCCGGTTCTGTATAAAGAAAACGGGTTTAAGAAAAAGGAAGACGCCCAGGCTCTTGTGGACGGATTGAAAAAACAGGAGCCATGCCAGGCTGCGGTAGAACAGATCGAACGGAAAAAAGAAAAGAAAAATCCGCCGCTGCTGTTCAACCTGGCGGAACTGCAGAATGAATGTTCCCGGCGTTTTAAGCTGAGCCCGGACGAAACGCTGAAAGTGGTCCAGGAGTTATATGAAAAGAAACTGGTGACTTATCCGAGGACCGACGCCCGCGTTCTTTCTTCCGCGGTGGCCAAAGAGATCCGCAAAAATATCGAAGGGCTGAGACATGTCCCGGCGGTGGCCCCTTTCGCCGATGAGATCCTCCAGTCCGGCAGCTATACGGCCATCGGCCGCAGCCGTTACGTCAACGACAAGCAGATCACGGATCACTACGCCATCATCCCCACCGGGCAGGGGCTTTCGGCCCTCAAAAGCCTTTCCGCCGTCGGGGCGGGGATCTATGAGGTGATCGCCCGCCGTTTCCTCAGCGTGTTTTATCCGGCGGCGGTGTATCAGAAGATCAGCCTTCAGACGGAAACCGGCGGCGAGCGTTTTTTCGCCGGATTTAAGGTGTTGATGGAAGAAGGTTATCTGAAGGTCGCCGGCTTGCCAAAAGGACCGGATAAAGACGGGGCGGAGGAAGACCGGGACAAAGGGTTCCTGGAACTTCTCAAGACCATCAGGAAAGGCATGAAGCTTCCGGTAAAAGATATCTATATCAAAGAAGGGGAGACGACGCCTCCCAAACGGTACAATTCCGGAAGCATGATCCTTGCCATGGAAAACGCGGGCCAGTTTATCGAAGACGAAGAACTGCGCGCCATGATCCGGGGAAGCGGTATCGGGACCAGCGCGACCCGGGCGGAAATACTGAAAAAACTGGTGACGATCCGGTATCTGGACCTGAACAAAAAGACGCAGATCATCACGCCGACCCAGTTGGGCGAGATGGTCTACGATGTGGTGGACAGCTCCCTTCGGTCCCTTCTTAAGCCGGAACTGACAGCCAGCTGGGAAAAAGGGCTTTCCTATGTGGCGGAAGGGTCGATCACGTCGGAAGAATATATGGAAAAACTGGAGCGTTTCGTGACGGCCTGGACGGAGAAAGTCCGGTATCTGAACAATCAGTGGATGCTCCGGGAAAAGTATGACAAGGCTGCCGCGTATTATAAAAAGGGGAAGACCGAAAAAAGAAAAATGAACGATAAGATACATTGAATTTGCAAAATAAGCTTTAAATGAAAATTTTGTGGACAATAGTGCAATATAGTGGTAAAATAACCTACGTCAGAATCGTTTGACAAGATCATATAAGACTTGGAGGTGCGATCTATGTGTGGAATCGTAGGGTATATCGGCGCGCAGCCGGCCGCGCCCATACTGCTGGATGGCCTGACGAAACTGGAGTACAGAGGTTATGATTCCGCCGGCATATCGGTATATGACGGAAAGGATATCCATACAGTGAAGACAAAGGGGAAGATAAAGGAATTGCGGGCCATGGTCCATGACGGCCAGGACCTTTTGGGGACCGTCGGGATCGGCCATACCCGCTGGGCGACCCATGGGGCGCCGTCCGACATCAATTCCCATCCCCATACCAACGCTTCAGACACCATCGCCGTTGTCCACAACGGTATCATTGAAAATTATCTGGAACTGAAAAAACGGCTTCAGAGGCGCGGCTATCATTTCCAGTCCGAGACGGACACGGAAGTGGTCACGCTGATGCTGGACTATTATTTCAACGGCGATATACTGAGTACGGTCGTGCGGGTGATGCACCGACTGGAAGGCTCATATGCCCTCGGCATCCTGAACAAAGATAATCCGGACGAGATCATCGCCGTGAAAAAAGACAGCCCGCTGATCGTTGGCCTGGGTGAAGACGGAAATTACATCGCGTCGGATATACCGGCCATATTAAAGCATACGCGCAAGATCTACATACTGGAAGACGGAGAGATCGTGCGCCTGACCAAAGATTCGGTAACGGTCTACAATGCCGACCTGGAAGAAGTGGACAAAGAAGTCACCGAGATCCAGTGGGATGTATCCGCCGCGGAAAAGGGCGGCTACGAGCATTTCATGATGAAAGAGATCCACGAAGAACCGAAAGCGGTCCGGGATACGGTCAATCCCCGGATACGGGACGGCGAGGTGTTCATCCATGAACTGCGGATGACGCCGCAGCAGATACGCCGGATCAGCAAGATATTCATCATCGCCTGCGGATCGGCTTATCATGCGGGTGTAACGGGAAAATACGTGATCGAGAATATGGCCCGCATACCGGTGGAAGTGGATCTGGCGTCCGAATTCCGGTATCGGGATCCCATCCTCGATAAAAGCATGCTGGCCATCATCATCAGCCAGTCGGGGGAAACGGCGGATACGCTGGCGGCCCTTCGGGAAGCCCGGCGCCAGGGCGTGCGGACCCTTGCCATCGTCAACGTGGTGGGAAGTTCCATTGCCAGGGAAGCGGACGACGTGCTCTATACATGGGCCGGCCCGGAGATCGCCGTGGCCACGACAAAAGGCTATATCAGCCAGCTTTCGGCGCTGTATCTTCTGGGGCTGCATTTTGGCCGGACCCTGGGAAGGCTTGACGATGCCGTTTATCATGAAATGATAGACGAACTTCAGGTCCTTCCGGAAAAGATCGGGCGGCTGCTGGAGCAGAAAGAGAAGATCCAGTATCTGGCGACCCAGTATATCGGGCTGAAAGACGTCTTTTTCATGGGACGGGGCATTGACTACGCCACGGCTCTGGAGGCGTCCCTGAAACTGAAAGAGATCTCCTATGTCCATTCCGAAGCCTACGCGGCGGGCGAGATGAAACACGGGACCATTTCCCTCATAGAAGACGGTTCCCTTGTCGTCGGCCTCGTCACCCAGGAACATCTTTACGGAAAGATCATCAGCAATATCGTGGAGGTGCGGACACGGGGCGCGTTTGTCCTTGCCGTGACCAATGAAGACAATAAAGAAATCGAAAAGAACGCGGATTATGTCTTTTATATTCCGAAGACCCACAGGAACTTTACCGGGCTTCTGGCGATGATCCCGCTCCAGCTTTTCGCCTACTATGTGGCGGTGGCGAAGGGCTGCGACGTGGACCAGCCGCGGAACCTGGCGAAATCCGTAACGGTGGAATAGCATATAAAGCGTATCAAGAAGGAGGAAAATAGAATGGAAGCATTAATGATCACCAATCTTTACGACCTGAATGAAACGATCGCGGCAGAGCTGTTCGAGGGGCTTACTTATCCCTGGGAAGCGCTTCCCAAGATCGGCGACTTCATCAAAAAGCTGGGCGCTACTTTGCCGGAAGACGAGTACGATAAAGTGGGCGAGGACGTGTGGATCGCGAAAGACGCCACCGTTTTTCCGTCCGCGTATATCCACGGACCGGCGATCATCGGAAAAGGCGCGGAAGTCCGCCAGTGCGCGTTTATCCGCGGCAATGCCATCGTGGGCGAAGGCGCGGTGGTCGGCAACTCCACAGAACTTAAGAACGTGGTCCTTTTCAATAAAGTCCAGGTGCCCCATTACAACTACGTGGGCGATTCCATCCTGGGATATCGGGCGCACATGGGCGCGGGATCCATCACTTCCAATGTGAAATCCGACAAAACGCTGGTCGAGATCGCCACTCCGGAAGGCCGGATCAAAACAGGCCTTAAAAAAGTGGGCGCCATGCTGGGCGACTATGTGGAAGTGGGCTGCAATACGGTCCTGAATCCGGGAAGCGTGGTCGGACGCCAGAGCAATATCTATCCCACATCCATGATCAGAGGCTTTATACCTGAGAAATGTATATTCAAGAAAAACGGCGAGATCGTCCGTAAAAAAGAAGACTGAGATCATCCTGTCGGCTGCCGCGTCATTTTGGCGCGGCGGTTGGTTTTAGCGGATTTTAGGTATTGTCAAAATCGGGAATATATGAGAAAATAAAAGCAGCGTGATTATCACTTAAAGGTAGTCCCAATGTCAAATTACATATGTTGAAAGGAGTCTCACAATGATTTATTCACATGAAGTAGAAAAGATGTGTCCGGTAGCTCAGGGCGCGAATCACGGACCGGCCCCCATCCCCGAAGAAGCGAAATGGGTACAGGCCAAAGAGATCAAAGATATTTCCGGTTTCACACATGGTGTGGGCTGGTGCGCTCCGCAGCAGGGTGCCTGTAAGCTGTCCCTGAACGTTAAAGATGGTGTTATCCAGGAAGCTCTCGTTGAAACACTGGGATGTTCCGGTATGACCCATTCCGCGGCCATGGCAGCTGAGATCCTTCCGGGCAAGACGATCCTGGAAGCGCTGAATACAGACCTTGTCTGTGACGCGATCAACACAGCGATGAGAGAACTTTTCCTTCAGATCGTTTACGGAAGAACTCAGAGCGCGTTTTCCGAAAACGGACTGGCCATCGGCGCCGGCCTTGAAGACCTTGGAAAGGGCCTTCGTTCTCAGGTTGGTACCATGTACGGAACACTGGCCAAAGGCCCCCGTTACCTGGAAATGGCTGAAGGCTATGTAACCGGTATCGCCCTGGACGAGAACAGCGAGATCATCGGCTACAAATTCGTCAACCTGGGTAAATTCACAGACTTCATCAAAAAAGGCGATACACCGAATGAAGCATGGGAAAAAGCTCAGGGCCAGTATGGCCGTGTAGCTGACGCGGTTAAGATCATCGATCCGAGACAGGAATAAGCGATAGGAGGATTAGAAATGGCTTTATTTGAATCATATGAAAGACGAATTGATAAGATCAACGCTGTACTGAACAGCTATGGGATCGCTTCGATCGAAGAAGCGGAAAAGATCACGAAAGATGCCGGACTGGACGTTTACAACCAGATCAAAGGCATTCAGCCCATCTGCTTTGAGAACGCTTGCTGGGCCTATATCGTAGGCGCGGCTATCGCGATCAAAAAAGACTGCAGAAGAGCGGCAGACGCGGCGGCTGCCATCGGCGAAGGCCTTCAGGCTTTCTGTATCCCGGGTTCTGTAGCCGATCAGAGAAAGGTTGGACTTGGACACGGAAACCTTGGAAAGATGCTCCTTGAAGAGTCCACAGACTGCTTCTGCTTCCTGGCCGGTCACGAATCTTTCGCGGCGGCTGAAGGCGCCATCGGTATTGCTGAGAAAGCCAATAAGGTACGTCAGAAACCGCTCCGCGTTATCCTGAACGGGCTTGGAAAAGACGCTGCCAAGATCATCTCCAGGATCAACGGCTTCACATATGTACAGACAGAATATGACTACTTCACAGGTGAATTGAAAGAAGTTCAGAGAACCGCTTATTCCGACGGCCTCCGTTCCAAAGTAAACTGCTACGGCGCCAACGATGTACGTGAAGGCGTTGCCATCATGTGGAAAGAGGGCGTTGATGTTTCCATCACAGGAAACTCCACCAACCCGACCCGTTTCCAGCATCCGGTAGCAGGTACATATAAGAAAGAATGTGTGGAAGCAGGAAAGAAATACTTCTCTGTTGCTTCCGGCGGCGGTACAGGACGTACCCTTCATCCGGACAACATGGCAGCAGGCCCGGCTTCTTATGGTATGACCGATACCCTCGGCCGTATGCACTCCGACGCTCAGTTTGCCGGTTCTTCTTCCGTTCCGGCCCATGTTGAGATGATGGGTCTGATCGGCGCCGGCAACAACCCCATGGTTGGTATGACTGTAGCGGTCGCTGTAGCCATTGAGGAAGCTGCCAAGGCTGGCAAGTTCTGAGAAATAGCGCAAGATCAAGGGCTTCCGTTGATGTAAAAAGTCAGCGGAAGCCCTTTTT
>CALWEE010000063.1 GCA_944376975.1 uncultured Lachnospiraceae bacterium | reverse complement strand
TAGAATAGCGGTAGAAAAATATATAAAGAAATGAGGCATGAGAATATGACAAGATTTATCATGAACGGCTGCAATGGTGCCATGGGACAGGTGATCACCCGCCTGGCTGGTGAAACGCCGGATGTCAAGATCGTGGCCGGCATCGATGTGACCGATGACCGGGACAACGGTTATCCGGTCTATACCTGCCCGGACGACTGTAAAGAAGAAGCGGACGTCATCGTGGATTTTTCCGTGGCGAAAGCGGTGGACGGCATTGTGGACTACGCGGTCAAACGTCAGCTTCCCCTTGTGCTGTGCACGACCGGTCTGTCCGATGAACAGATCGCCCATGTGAAAGAGCAGAGCGAAAAGGTGGCGATCCTCCGGTCGGCCAATATGTCTCTTGGCGTGAACACCCTGTTCAAACTGGCGGCCATCGGAGCCCAGATCCTTGGCGCTGCCGGATACGACATGGAGATCGTGGAAAAACATCATAATAAAAAACTGGACGCTCCGTCCGGAACGGCTTTGGCGATCGCGGACGCGGTCAACGAAGCCATGGATCATGCCTATACATATAAACTGGACCGGAGCCGTGAACGCGTAAGGCGGGATCCGAAAGAGATCGGTATCCAGGCAGTCCGCGGCGGTACCATCGTCGGCGAGCATGAACTGTTCTTCTGCGGGCCGGACGAAGTGGTGGAGATCAAGCATACCGCTTACTCCAAGGGGATCTTCGCGACAGGCGCCATTGAGGCGGCGGTTTCTTTAAAAGGCAAAAAACCGGGAATGTACACGATGGCAGATGTGATCGGCTGATCGGCATGGAGGTGGAACAGTGGGGAGAAATACAATGGGGAAGCTCAGTCCCATGGAACTGAAATATTTAAAAGTGCTGTCTGAACTTTATCCGACGGTTCCGGCAGCCTCGACGGAGATCATCAATCTTCAGGCGATCTTAAATCTGCCGAAGGGGACGGAACATGTGATCAGCGACATCCATGGAGAAGCGGATCAGTTTTTCCATGTGCTGAAAAACGGCTCCGGCGCGGTGCGGGCGAAGATCGACGACGAATTCGGCAATTCATTGAGCAACCGGGATAAAAAGCAGCTGGCGACGCTCATCTATTATCCGGAGCAGAAACTGGACCTGATCGAAAAATCCGAGCCGGATCTGGAAGACTGGTACAAGATCACCCTGAACCGGCTGATCCAGGTGTGCAAGCGGGTCGCTTCCAAGTATACCCGGTCAAAGGTGCGCAAAGCGCTGCCCGATGATTTCGCCTATATCATTGAAGAACTGATCAACGAAAAAGAAGAAGTGCTGAACAAAGAGGCTTATTATAACGGGATCATCGACACCATCATCCATATCGACCGGGCCCGGCCGTTCATCGTGGCGGTGTGCAACCTGATCCAGCGTCTGGTCATCGACCATCTCCACATCGTGGGCGATATCTTCGACAGAGGTTCCGGCGCGGTGGAGATCATGGATCATCTGCTGACCTATCATTCCGTGGATATCCAGTGGGGCAACCATGACCTGCTGTGGATGGGCGCCGCTTCCGGACAGGAGGCGTGCATAGCCAATGTGATCCGTATCTGCGCCCGGTACGGCAATCTGGAGACGCTGGAAGACGGTTACGGTATCAATCTGCTCCCCCTGGCCAATTTCGCGGTCAACACATACGGCAACGATCCCTGCACCGTATTTGACATCCACTATCTGGGCAACCGGAAGATCCCGAAGCAGGAGATGGACATCGAAATGCGCATGCACAAGGCCATGGCCGTCATCCAGTTCAAGCTGGAAGGCCAGACGATCATGCGCCATCCGGAGTTTGACATGGACAATCGGCTGCTCCTGGACAAGATCGACTATGAAAAGGGAACGGTCCATATCGACGGCGAAGAATATCCGCTCAACGATACGCATTTTCCCACCATCGACCCGAAACATCCCTATGAACTGTCCGCGGAAGAAAAAGAGGTCATGGCCCGTCTGGTCCATAATTTCTGCCATTGCGAAAAGCTTCAGAAGCATATCCGGTTCTTGTTCAAGTCCGGCAGTATTTATCTGAAATATAACGGCAACCTGTATTATCATGGCTGCGTGCCGCTGAACGAAGACGGCAGCTTCAGGGAAGTGACGTTTAAAGGAAAGACATACAGCGGAAAAGCGCTGTACGATTTCATCGAATCCTATTGCCGGAAAGGTTATTATCTTACCGGAAAGAAGAATAAAGAAAAGATCTATGGACAGGATATGATGTGGTTCGCCTGGTCCAATGAAAATTCACCTGTCTTCGGAAAAGAGAAGATGGCCACGTTTGAACGGTATTTCGTGTCCTCAAAAGAAGTGCAGCGTGAGAAAAAAGACGCTTATTACAGATTGATCGAAAGAGAAGATATCTGCGACCACATCCTGACCGAATTCGGGCTGGATCCGGCCACGTCCCATATCATCAACGGCCACATGCCGGTGAAGTTAAAAGCCGGAGAGACGCCGATCAAATGCGGCGGCAAGCTGCTCATCATCGACGGCGGTTTTTCAAAGGCTTATCAGAAGACGACAGGCATCGCCGGTTATACGCTGATCTACAATTCCTACGGCCTGCGGCTGGTGACCCATCAGTCTTTCCAGGGACTTGAAAAAGCGATCGTGGATGAGACGGATATCTGCGACGAGATCAATGTGGTGCAGGCGCTCAACGACCGTAAATACGTGGCGGATACCGACAATGGCAAGGTGCTGAAAGAACGGATCAAAGATCTGGAGCAGCTGTTGATGGCTTACCGCACCGGCGTGCTCAGAGAAGCGGTCAAAAAATAAAAACGGTTTTCGGAGGAATAGAACATGAACGACGGATTTATCCGCGTCGCGGCGGCCACGGCGACCGTGAGAGTAGCGGATTGCGAACTGAACAAAGATCACATCCTCTCCCTTGTGGAAGAGGCGCTGAAAAAGAATGTACAGATCATTGTTTTTCCGGAGCTGTGCCTGACGGCCTATACATGCGGAGACCTTTTTCTGCAAAGCTCCCTGATGGACATGGTGACAGACGATCTGAAGGTCATCCTTCAGGCGCTGAAAGGAAAAGATATACTGGTCGTGCTGGGAACGCCCCTGCAGGTCCGTTCCAAATTGTACAACACGGCTCTGTTCATAAAGGACGGCCGGATCCTCGGCGTGGTCCCCAAGACGAACATTCCCGCGTATGGAGAATTTTACGAAACGCGGCATTTTGTCAGCGGGCCGGCAAAGCCGGTCCGGATAAAGGTCTGCGGTCAGGAGACATGGTTCGGCGCGAACCTTTTGTTCCAGTGTGAAAATGTACCGGAACTGACCCTTGCCGCCGAGATCTGCGAAGATCTGTGGGTGCCGCAGCCGCCCAGCGTATCCCACGCTCTGGCGGGCGCGACGGTCATCGTCAATCCATCGGCCAGCGATGAGGTGACAGGAAAGGACGCGTACAGACGGGAACTGGTCCGCAGCCAGTCGGCCCGGCTGGTCTGCGCTTATGTCTACGCCGACGCGGGCATTGGCGAATCATCCACCGATATGGTATTCGCCGGCCACGACCTGATCGGGGAAAACGGCCAGATCCTTGCCGAATCCGACCGGTTCCAGATGGAGGACCATTTTGTCTACGCCGATGTGGATGTGGAACGGCTGGTTTCGGAGAGACAGAGGCTGACCACTTTCCATGTGGAAGCGGATCCCGATCATGTGCAGGTTCCGTTTACGCTGGAAGAAAAAACGTTCAAACTGGAGCGGTTTATCGATCCCGCGCCGTTTATCCCCGGAAACGAGGCCGAGCGGAGCGAACGGTGCGAAGAGATCTTTTCCATACAGACCACGGGATTGTGGAAGCGGATGGACCATACATGGTGCAACCGTCTGGTGGTCGGCATATCCGGCGGCCTGGATTCCACGCTGGCGCTGCTCGTGGCCGCCCGTGCCATCGATCTGTCCGGCTTTGACCGGAGCGCCCTTATCGGCGTGACCATGCCCTGCTTCGGAACGACGGACCGGACGTATCGGAACGCCTGCGCCCTTGTACGCTGCCTGGGCGGGACGCTTAAGGAAGTGAACATAAAGGAAGCGGTCAGCTGCCATTTCCGCGATATCGGCCAGGATATGGACGTTCACGACGTGACCTATGAAAACAGCCAGGCGCGGGAACGGACCCAGGTGCTCATGGATATCGCCAATCAGTGCGGCGGCATGGTCATCGGTACAGGCGACATGTCAGAGCTGGCCCTTGGCTGGGCCACATATAACGGCGACCATATGTCCATGTACGGCGTGAACGGGGGCATACCCAAAACGCTGGTGCGCCATCTTGTAGGTTATTACGCGGATACCTGCGGAGACGGACAGTTGGCCGCGATCCTTCGGGACGTGCTGGATACGCCGGTGAGCCCGGAACTGATCCCGCCGGAAAACGGGCAGATCGCCCAGAAGACGGAGGATCTGGTGGGCCCCTACGAACTCCACGACTTTTTCCTGTATCATATGATGCGGTTCGGATACCGGCCGGGCAAGATCTACCGGCTGGCCCAGATCGCCTTCGCGGGCAGATATGACAAGAAAACGATCATGAAATGGCTGAAGACCTTTTATGAACGCTTCTTCAGCCAGCAGTTCAAACGTTCCTGCCTGCCGGACGGCCCGAAGGTGGGTTCTGTTGCCCTGTCGCCCAGAGGCGACTGGCGTATGCCCAGCGACGCGTCCCGTAAGGCTTGGGTACGCGAGCTGAACGCCATCGATCCGCCGGTTATCTGAATAAAACGTAAAACATAAAATTGCCGTGCCTGTGATCGCCTAAGATCATGGACACGGCATTTTTCTGGTCATTTTGAAGCTTTCTGGAGAGCCTGGTCAATGGCGTCGATAAGGACGTTGGCGGTATACTGGCTGGATTCTTCCGTGGTGATCTCATGAAGGGGGATGCCGTCCTGAAGTTGGGCGGAGATGCTTTCGAGGCAGGAGCCGAGCAGCGGGTACATGGTTTCCACACTCTCTTCCAGGGACTGGATCGTTACGCCGTTGATGTGGTTTTCGTCCACCGTGACCTGAAGATCCACCTGGTCATCCCCAAGGATGATCGATGTGGTGTAGACGCCGGGAACATAGGCGGCGGAAGGGTCCGAACCGTCCGTGTCCGATCCTTTATCGCCTGAAAACATAAAGATGAAGAAAAAGACCATGCAGATCGCCAGCAGGACAAAGATGACGGCATAGATGATCTCTTTCATCCGGAGTATGACGATATGTGTTTTTGAACCCATAAACGGCCTCCTTTAGGATAGTTTAATATATCCTATGAACCGACCGGACGGAATATGCGGGCGGGCAAAGGCGGGGACAGGGGAAAATCCGGTTGACAGAGCCGGATTTTGCATCTATGCTGGATTCATCGGATCGATACAGGAAACAGACAGCCACTTTACGGCATACGATAAAAGCAGGAACAGGGGGCGAAGACAAGCCATGTCTTTACAGTTTATCATCGGAGGCACCGGGTCAGATAAAACACAGGCCATTCAGGATATGGCCATCGCGCGTTCGCTTGCCGCGCCGGATAAAAATTATTATATGATCGTCCCGGAGCAGTACAGCATGCAGACCCAGGCCCAGATGGCGGCCCGCCATCCCGGAGGCGGCGTCATGGATATCGACATCGTCAGTTTTCCAAGGCTTGCTTACCGGGTATTTGACGAAGTGGGCGATCCTCGCAGGACGCTGCTGGAAGACAGCGGGAAACGCATGGTGATCCGCCGCGTTCTGGCGCGAAACCGTCAGGATCTGGATATATTCAGAGGAAGCGTGAAAAAGTCCGGCTTTATAGGAGAGGCCAAGTCGATGCTGTCCGAACTGATCCAATACCAGATCCGTCCGGAAGACCTTTCCAAGGCCATCCAGGCGGCGGGAGAAGAAACGACTTTAGGCCGGAAGCTTTCCGATATAAGCAAGCTGTATCAAGGTTTTCTCGATCATCTGTCAGACAGCTTTATGACGGCGGAAGAATTGCTGGACGTGCTGGCCGACCGGGTAGAGGCGTCGGAAAAACTGAGGGGAAGCGAGATCTATCTGGATAATTTCACCGGTTTTACGCCGACCCAGTACCATTTGCTTGAGCGGCTACTGCGTCTGTGCAGCCGGGTGGTCATCACTTTGACCATCGATATCCGGGACAAGGTGTATGAACCGGGAAAAGATTACGAATTGTTCCATCTGACCAAAGAAACTTACTGGAAGTTGGAAAAGATGTGCCGGCAGCACCATGTGGAACGGGAACGGGACATCCTCCTTCCTACCCGAAAAGAAGGAGAGCTGGCTTTCCTGGAAAAGAATGTCTTTCGTTTCGGACGCCGTCAGCCGTGGGCGGGCGCGCCGGAACGCGTCCATATATATATGCTGGAGCATCCGGAAGACGCGATTGTTTTCGCCGCCCGCATGATCTTGAAGATGGTCCGTCGGGATGGCGGATCTTTCCGGGATTTCGCGGTGGTCACGCCGGATGTGTCCCGTTATGAAGGCGAGGCGGAAAGACAGTTTTCAAGGCTCGGCATCCCTGTGTTCATCGACCGGAAGCGGAACCTGATGGCCAACAGTTTCATCGAAGCGCTGCGGGGCGCCATGGATACCATCGCGTGGGATTTTTCCTATGAAAGCGTGATGCGTTACCTTCGGTCCGGTTACAGCCGGCTGGAAGAAAAAGATGTGGACGTGCTGGACAATTATCTTCTCGCTACGGGCATCCGGGGGCAAAAACGGTGGGAACAGCCTTTCGCGCGGCGGAGCCGGCGTTTCAGGAGCGACATGTTTGTCCGCGTCAACCAGATACGGGAAACCGTGCTGGAAGAACTGGCGCCGCTGAAAGAAGGTATGTCCGGGGATAAAACAGTAAAAGAGTACTGCGCGGCTGTTTACCGTTTTATGGAAAATATCCAGGCAAAGCAGCAGCTTGACGACCGGGTGGAAAGCTTTGAGGAGATGGGCCGGCCGGATCTGGCCAGGGAATATGAGCAGATCTACGACAGCGTGATCGGTCTTTTGGAAAAATGCGCGGATATCCTGGGCGATACGTCCATGTCATCGGAGGAATTTACCGAGGTTCTGGACGCCGGTTTTGAAGAAGAACAGGTGGGAGTGATCCCGCCCACGCTGGACCAGGTCCTGTTCGGCGATCTGAAACGGACCCGCCTGGGACACGTGAAATATACGTTTCTCATCGGCTGCAACGACGGCGTGCTGCCGTCCGATCCGGTCACCGGCGGCATGATAAACGACCGGGAAAAAGAGCAGTTGGCGGGATATGGCCTGATGCTTTCGCCCACCGGACGGGAAAACAGTTTCCAGGAATATTTCTATATATACAGCCATATGACCCAGCCTTTGGAAGGCCTGTTCTTTACGTATGCCCAGATGGACGGCAGCGGCAAAGCGCTGAACCCGTCGTCGGTATTAAAAGAAGTCCGGGGCCTGTTCCCGGAGCTTCGCGTGGAGGCTCCAAAGGCGGAAGACGTTGAGATGCTGGGCGATATACGGGATGGCGGCGACTATCTTCTGAATGGGTTTGACGCCATACGGGAAGGACGGGAACCGGATAAGCTGTGGCGGGATCTGTACGCCTGGTTTTTCAGGCATGACCGGACCCGGGAGAAGCTTTCCGGGTGGCTCGCGAAAGCCTTTTTGCCGGTCGTTCCGGAAACTTTGTCCGCCCGGGCGGTCAAAGCTTTGTACGGGGAACATCCTCTGGTCAGCATCACGTCCCTGGAAAAATACGCGGCCTGCGCCTACGCCCATTTTCTCCAGGCGGGACTTGGCCTGAGGCCACGGGAACGCTACCGGCTTTCGGCGCCGGATATGGGCTCGATCCTCCACAGTTCCATGGAACGTTTTTCGGAGGCGCTTTCCCGGGAAGGGAAGAAATGGAAAGAACTGGACGACGCGCGGCGGGACGCGCTGGCGGAATCCTGCGTCAGGGCCGCGGCTGAGGAATACCGGGAAACCCTGCTGTTGGACAACGCCCGTTATAAATATTATATCGAGAAACTGGTCCGCCTTGTGAAACGTACCGTCTGGACGGTGCAGAAACAGCTGGAGAAAGGCGATTTTGAACCTGCCGGATTCGAGGTGGGCTTTTCGGAAGAAAACCTGCTGAAGTTCGTCGGCAAGATCGACCGGTACGATATATACGAAAATGGAGACCAGATCGGCGTGCGGGTGGTGGATTACAAATCCGGCAGCACCGATTTTGACCTGACAGGCGTTTATTACGGCCTTCAGATCCAGCTGGCCGTCTATATGAAACAGATCGTC
>CALWEE010000062.1 GCA_944376975.1 uncultured Lachnospiraceae bacterium | reverse complement strand
GTTTACCGCCATGCGTTTAAGAGGCGCCCAGTCCACCGATATCGCCATCCTTGTCGTGGCGGCGGACGACGGCGTTATGCCGCAGACGATCGAAGCCATCAGCCACGCGAAAGCGGCGGGCATTGAAGTGATCGTGGCGATCAACAAGATCGATAAGCCCAGCGCCAACGTGGAACGGGTCAAACAGGAATTGACAGAATATGAACTGGTCCCGGAAGACTGGGGCGGCTCCACGCTGTTCGTGCCGGTTTCCGCCCATACCGGCGAAGGTATTGACGAACTTTTGGAAACGATCCTTTTGCAGGCGGAAATGTGCGAACTGAAAGCCAATCCTGACAGGAACGCCAGAGGCCTCGTGCTGGAAGCCCAGCTGGATAAAGGCCGGGGACCGGTGGCCACCGTCCTGGTACAGAAGGGTACGCTCCATGTGGGCGATAACCTGGCTGTCGGCACGGCTTTCGGACGTGTCCGGGCCATGATCGACGACCAGGGCCGTCGGGTCAAGAAAGCCGGACCTTCCATTCCGGTGGAGATCCTGGGCCTTAACGACGTGCCGGAGGCAGGCGAGACCTTTATCGCCACAGACAACGAAAAACAGGCCCGGTCCATAGCCGATACCTTTATCGCCACAAAACGGGAGAAACTGCTGGCCGAGACCAAATCCAGACTGTCTCTGGACGGCCTGTTCGATCAGATCCAGGCGGGTCAGATCAAAGAGCTGAACATCATCGTCAAAGCCGATGTCCAGGGTTCCGTGGAAGCGGTGAAACAGAGCCTGCTCAAACTGTCCAATGACGAAGTGGCCATCAAGATCATCCACGGGGCGGTGGGCGCCATCAATGAGTCCGACGTGACTTTGGCCTCCACATCCAACGCCATCATCATCGGGTTCAACGTGCGTCCGGACAATATGGCGAAGACGCTGGCGGAATCGGAAAAAGTGGATATGCGTCTGTACCGGGTCATCTACAACGCCATTGAAGACGTGGAAGCGGCCATGAAAGGTATGCTGGATCCGGAATTCCAGGAGAAGATCATCGGCCATGTGGAAGTACGCCAGACTTACAAAGTATCCGGCGTGGGAACGATCATCGGCGGTTACGTGCTGGACGGCAAGGTTGAGCGGAACTGCAAAGTGCGTCTTTTAAGGGACAACGTGGTATTATATGAAGGCAACCTGGCTTCCCTGAAACGGTTCAAGGACGATGTGAAAGAAGTGGCATCCGGTTATGAATGTGGTATGTCCCTTGAAAAATATAACGACATTAAAGAAGGCGACAAGGTAGAAGCCTTTGTTATGGAAGAAATTCCCAGATAAACGGGGGCGATCGGAATGAGAAAGAACAGTATAAAGAATACGCGGATCAATGGTGAAGTGCTCAGGGAGCTGAGCCGTATCATCAGCCGGGAGATCAAAGATCCCCGGATCGCGCCCATGACATCTGTCGTATCGGTGGAGGTGGCGCCGGACCTTAAGACCGCCAAGGCGTATATAAGCGTCCTTGGCGACGCGGAGGCCCAAAGCGCCACGCTGGCCGGCCTGAAAAGCGCGGAAGGCTATATACGCAGGGCCCTGGCGTCTTCCGTCAATCTGAGGAATACGCCGGAGATACAGTTTGTCATGGATCAGTCCATTGAATACGGCGTGCGCATGAACCATCTGATCGAAGAAGTCAACAAAGATCTGAAGGAAGATGACGCGGATGAATAATATCCTTTTAGATGCCCTTTCGGGCGCGCGAAAGATCGCCATTACCGGCCATACACGGCCGGACGGCGACTGTATCGGTTCCTGTATGGGACTGTATCATTATATCCGGGACAATTATCCCGGAAAGAAGACGGACATGTTTCTGGAGGATTTCGCGGATTGTTACCGTATGCTCCAGAAGTCCGATCAGATACGCCGGCCGGATCAGGCGGATCCGGATCAGGCGTACGATCTGTTCATCGTTCTGGACTGCAGTACGCAGGAACGGATGACCGAGGGTATGAAGCCTGTTTTTGATAAAAGCGCCATGACGCTGAACATCGACCATCATATAAGCAATACCGGCTACGCCCAGGAGAATCATGTGGATGGCCGGGCCAGCTCCGCCAGCGAAGTCCTTTTTGAGCTTTTGCAAAAAGACCATATACAGAAAGCCTGCGCGGAAAGCCTTTATATGGGGATCATATGCGATTCCGGCGTGTTCAAATACAGCCAGACCACCGAAAAGACCATGAATGCGGCGGGATATCTTTTGTCCCGGGGAGTGGACAGCCAGAAATGGATCGACGGCGTTTTTTATGAAAAGACATACACACAAAACCGGCTGATGGGCCGCGCCCTTCTGGAAAGCCAGCTCACGGAAGACGGTTCCTGTATCGTCAGCTGCATTACCCGGGAGATCTTCCGGGAATACGGCGCGGACAGGAACGATCTGGAAGGTATCGTGGAGCAGATGCGCCTGACAAAAGGCGTGGAAGTGGCCATACTGGTATCCCAGACCGACGATCAGGTATATAAATTCAGCCTCCGTTCCAAAGAGACGGTGGATGTGAACGCGATCGCCGCGCTGTACGGCGGCGGCGGGCACAGGATGGCGGCGGGAGCCACGGTGAACGGCCCATGGGAACCGGCCGCCGAACAGATGATAAACGCGGTCAGGGAGCAGCTTGAAAGTCATGTATAACGGGATCATCAACGTATATAAGGAAAAAGGCTATACGTCCCATGACGTGGTGGCCAGGCTCAGGGGCATCCTGAAACAAAAAAAGATCGGACATACAGGGACGCTCGATCCGGACGCGGAAGGCGTGCTTTTGGTCTGCCTGGGGAACGCCACAAAGGTCTGCGGCCTTTTGACAGATAAAGATAAAGTATATGAAGCCGTGATCCGGCTCGGCGTGGAAACCGATACGCAGGACGCGTCCGGGAAGATATTAAAAGAACAGCCGGCAGATCTTGCCGATCCGAAGCTTAAAGAGGCGCTTTTGGAGGCGGCGGATCACTTTACGGGAAGTTACGACCAGGTGCCGCCCATGTATTCCGCCCTTAAGGTCAACGGGAAAAAACTGTATGAACTGGCAAGGGAAGGCCGGACGGTGGAAAGAAAAGCCCGGCCGGTGACCATTTATTCCATCACGCCGGTGGACCGGCCGGTGGGAAAAAACGAGGCGTCTTTTCGCGTGCATTGCTCGAAGGGAACCTATATACGGACGCTGTGCCACGATATGGGGCAGCGCGTCGGCTGCGGCGCCTGCATGGCCGGCCTGACCCGCGTCAAAGTGGGCGCTTTTTCGATCGAGGATGCCCGGACGCTGGACGCGATCGCGGCGAAAGCGGCGGAAGGGACGTTTGAAGATATGCTGATCCCGGTGGACCGGCTGTTCCTGGACTGTCCGGCGCTTTTTACCGACCAGGATACGGACAAAGGGCTTTACAACGGCAATCCGCTCAAGATCCTTTCCATGCCGGAACAGGATGGGGAGCCGGTCATGCCGTCGGAAGGTACGCGGGTACGGGTCTATGATTCCCGGGGCGTGTTCCGGGCTCTTTACCGTTACGATAAAGAGCAGTCGGTTTACAAGAGCGAAAAAATGTTTCTATAAAGACAGGAGCTTACGATATGATCTGTATTACCGGTACGAAAGATATAAAACTGGAGCGTACAGCGATCGCTCTCGGGAAGTTTGACGGGCTTCACAGAGGGCATCAGATCCTGATAGAAAAGATCAAACACTATAAAAGCGAAGGGCTGAAGGCGGTCATGTTCACCTTTGACTTCCATCCCGCGGCGCTGTTTGGAAAAAAACCGGTGGAACTGATCTTCACCCGGGAAGAACGGCGGGCCTGGGCTGAAAAGCGGGGCATCGACATACTGGTGGAATTTCCTTTTACAAAGGAGACCTCCGCCATGGAAGCGGAAGATTTTGTCCGGGATATCCTTGTAAAGGATATGGACGCGAAAGTGATCGTGGCCGGCGAAGATTTCCGGTTCGGCCATCAGCGTAAAGGCGATGTGCCTTTGTTGGAAAAGATGGGCAAAGACCTGGGCTTTCGCGTCGATATGTGCGAAAAGCTCCGTATCGAGACGGATGAATATGAAGATGGGAAGCCGACAGGAAAAAGGGTGATAAGGGATATCAGCAGCACGCTGATCCGGGAATGTATCCGCAGAGGCGATATGGAAGAAGCGGCCAGAATGCTCGGCGTGCCGTTTTCCGTATCGGGTATCGTGGTGAAAGGCAGGCAGCTTGGAAGAAAACTGGGGATGCCCACAGCCAATGTGGTGCCCCCGGCCCATAAGATCATGCCGCCCAACGGCGTCTATTCTTCCTGTACGCTGGCGGGGCCTTATGAATATCATTCCATCACCAATATCGGCATGAATCCCACCATCGCGGACAACAACAGCAAACGGATGGAAACGTTTGTCTATGATTTTTCAGGCAGCCTTTACGGCGAAGAGATCGAGGTGCAGCTGTTCCGGTTTGAACGGCCGGAGATGAAGTTTGCCGACATTGCCGCCCTGAAAAACCAGATCTTCCGGGATAAGGCCCGGACGATGGAATATTTCGGCACTTGTGAAAAGCTTCCGGAGATCCGGTAGATAAACGAAAAAAACAGCGGAGACCTTTCCGCTGTTTTTTAGAAGGCTGTTTCAGGCTTTTTTTCTTTTTTTTGCTCTTTCGACCGTACTTTTTTCGCTTCTTGACGGTCGCCAGGGCAAAATTTCATTTTCTAACCGTCTTTTTTTAGGGAGGACACGGTTCCTTGGGGAAATTTCTTGACATAACCGTGCGAGTTACTGTTGTTGTACGGTCATATCATCTGAAATTATTTTCTGATCCGTACAGTTCCCAAAATGGCACGGTTTCATTTCAAAAGAATCGATTTTCATCCGTATAGGCGGATCAAAAAGACGGCTTTATCCGGACTTATCACAGATCTGTCCGTCCGATCATTCCGCGCGGATGTTAACCCGGCATCTTTTTCAGTATCCGGGCGATGGCCTGGGAAATCTGGGACGGCTCCTGAACGGACGGAACGTCTTCGTTTACCGAGCCAAAGCCGTAAGCCGCGTAGATGAACGGGATGCCGGCGGCGTGGGAAGCGTCCAGATCGCCCTGGGTATCGCCGATGTACACAGCCCGCTCCAGCTGATTCCTTTCCATGATCAGGCGGATGTTTTCCCCTTTTTCCTTTCGGGTCCTTCCGGACATTTCAAAGTCTTCAAAATAGTCCCGGAAACCACACACGTCCAGGAAAGTCTGCACATAGCCGTCGTCGCAGTTGCTGACAATGTACAGCGGATATTCCTGGCCAAGTTCTTTAAGAAGTTTTTCGATGCCGGGATAAAGGGCGCCCGGGTGATCTTTAAGATAGATCAGTTCCTCCGCGGCGCATTCTTTGACGATCTCATAGGCGGCATCCGGCGTCAGATCCGGCAGCATGAGCCGGGCGATGGTGGGATTGGTCTTTCCCATGAATCCCCGCATATCGTCTTCGGTTATATGGCAGTTCAGTTCCGGATGCCGGTCCAGGGCCACATTCCATCCATGGGTGACGGGAACGATGGAATCCCATAATGTACCGTCCAGATCAAAAATGATTCCTTTTTTCATGATGATCTCCATTCCGCCGCCTTTAGTCGACGGCACCTATTCAGTATGTCCAGTATACCATAAAAATCTACGGATTAAAGAGGAATATACATTTTGCCACCTTTTGGGCCGGGCAAAAAATGAGGATAACCTCTTAACGATTTAAAAACCTCGTGGTATAATGTGAACACTTAGTGAATACGAGCGGAGCGAAGTATGAACTTAGTGAGAACATATACCTGGACACTTAGCGAATCGGAGCCGAAGGCGAACGATGAGGTTAGTGACCATGGTATAATAATTGCGCAATGCGCAATTCAGGCCGATTTCAGGAGGAAAACAGACATCATGAGAAAACTGATCTTGGCATCCGCGTCTCCAAGACGCCGGGAACTGCTTTCCCAGGCGGGTATCGAATACCAGGTATGCGCAAGCGACAGGGAAGAACGGTCTTTGGAGCGTAAACCGGAACAGCTGGTCATGGACCTGGCCGGCCAGAAGGCGGCGGATGTTTACGAGAAGCTGGGATCCGACAAGGAACAGTGGATACTGGGAGCGGATACGGTCGTGTCGCTGGACGGCGAGATATTCGGCAAACCGTCCGACGAGGAAGACGCTTTCCGTATGCTTAAAAGACTTCAGGGGCGGACGCATCAGGTCTTTACCGGCGTATGCCTGAAGATGGGCGAAGTCACCCGGGTATTTTGCGAGAGAACGGATGTGACCATGTATGAACTTTCAGACGGTCAGATCCGGGACTATATACAGACAGGAGAACCCATGGACAAAGCGGGCGCTTACGGCATCCAGGGCAAGGGCGCGGTCCTTGTCCGGTCTGTGCGTGGGGATTACAATAACGTGGTCGGGCTTCCGCTGGCCAGAGTATGGCGGGAGCTGGCGGCCCATTCCGATCTTTCCCTGTCCCGAGGCTGGGCAGGAAAGGACGGGGCGGTTTCGGGAGCGTCTCCCGGACCGGAACGATAGGAGGGATGGACAGAGTATGCCGGAAACGGATAAAAAAGCATTATTCCGAGAGTTTGTTCAGCATTTTCCGGAGACCGAGCAAAAGGTGCTCTTATCTTTATATACGCACATCGTGGGGAAAAAAGTCATTTCCTACAAGTTTAAGGACAGGACGTTCACGATCCCCATCCTGCGCACTCAGGCGTTTTCCATGGCCATCGCGTTTGAAAATGTCCTGATCGAAAACGGGCGTCACCCAAAGGAAGCGCGTATGCTGGACCTGAGGGGCGAAGCGCTCCCCAACGGACGGTACGTCCTGCGTTTCCTGAACGGTCAGACCGAAGAAGGGCAGGAGCCGAAGGAAAACGCCTTTTCATTTGACCGGGTACAGGCGGAAGTCAAGCTTTGGGACTATCAGATCCATCAGCTGACATTTCCGGAGACCGCCGAACGCCTTCCCTGGCTTTTAGTCAACGATACGTTGGCGGCCATGGAAGAAAAGGGACAGATGCTGGGCGACGATTTCCTGAACGAGGGAGAACAGCGCTGCCTGGTCCTGTACCGGTTTTTCAAACCGTATCTGAACTGTTATCTGGACCGGCAGACCCGCGTCGGCTTTGGAAAGTCCACGGTTTTGTACGACCGGAGCTTTTTCGAGGACATGCCCGATGAAGAAAGCCGGAAGGCCATGGCCGGACTGCTCATCAGCCAGGGCTTTAAAGAACTGGGAAAAGAAGCCGAACAGGGCGATATCCATTCGCCTGATTTCATCCGCGGCCTTTTTTACAGTATGCGCGCCGCGCGGGGCGAGGGGCTGTATCAGGCGATATGCCGGCTGATCCATCAGGGGACCAGTCAGTATCAGGATCTGTCCGATTCCCAGTTGGACGTGGGCGGCCTGCGATCGCGTACGCGGGACGAACTGGACCGGCTGTTTTCCGAATGTGGCTGGCGGGGGCGTTTTCCCCATTATCGGAAGACGGAAAAGCCGGGATTCGTGGAAGTGTCCGACGTCTATTCAAGAAAGTACGCGTATCTGAATGAAAAGACGAAGATCCTTTATATGGATTTTTTGGAGTCCATGAGCGACGGCCGCTACGCCATCACGCCGCTGGCGGGCGTATGTCTGCCGAAAAACATGAACGACGCGCGGGACCTTCAGGAGGGAAACGGCATCCGGTGCTGCTTCCTTGACGGAGGCCGGCGGAATGCCCAGATGATCACGGATCTGGCCATCACCGACCGCATGGAACGGCAGGAGATCGAAGAAAAGTTCCGTCTCCTTCAGACGGTCATCCGTTGAAACGATCAGAAAGACGAGGAACAGATATCAAAGTGAAAAAAACATATACAGGGAAGCCATGGCAAAACGTTGTCCTGACCATCGCGCTGGTGATGGCCGTCGTGCTTTATGTTTCTTTCAGGAAGGAAGGGACAGACGAGCCGGCCCAGGATACGGTGTTCGCCATGGATACCGCCATTACCGTGTCTTTATATGGAAGCGGGGCGCAGGACCAGCTTGAGCGGACGCGCCAGTGCCTGGACGGGCTGGATGGGCTGCTGGACTGGCGGACAGACGGGTCGCTGACCGAAAGGTTCAATACGGAAAGTACGGCGGATTTTTCGGAGACCGGCGATATGATGGCCATGGTCTTGGATGTGGCCGAAAAAAGCGGGGGCGCCTTCGATCCCACGATCCTTCCCGTGTCCCGGCTGTGGGATTTTACCGGAGAAGACCCGGACGTCCCATCAGACGCGGCGA
>CALWEE010000061.1 GCA_944376975.1 uncultured Lachnospiraceae bacterium | reverse complement strand
GGTACAGAACGCCAAGCGCAACATGGGCGGTATTTTAGGCGCAAGGCGCGTCGGCGGTCAATGGTATAACTTCAGCGTCAATAACTCAAAAAAGCACTTGACAAAATGCTTCATGATGGGCGGCGTTTTTACATGTTTTTTCATTGCATTTGAAAAACCAACACATTATAATAGAGATATGTATAAATATTCTGAACAAATGGAAGGTGACCGTCATGAAGTGCGCGAACTGTGGATATGAGAATAAAGACGACGCCCGTTTCTGTGTTGCCTGCGGCCGGAAACTGGAAGACAGTCATGATGTGAAAGCCCCCATTCCGGGATCGGAAGACGGCGGCTGCTTTCAGGGTATCAAAGAGGAAGAATTTTTTGAAGAAGGCCCGGTTTGTTACGAGATGAACCCGAAGCACGCGAGCTATAAAAAGATACCGCTGATCTTCGGCGCGGCTGTCATCGCGGTGGCCGTGGTCGCCATCTGGGGATCCGGCATGGGTCAAGATGTGGTATATGCCATGCAGTACCGGAAACAGATCAGCCTGGGTGAAAAATATATGGAAGAAGAAGACTATGAGGCGGCGGCGCTGGCTTACAATAAAGCCATGCAGATCGATCCTTACAAAAGCGACAGTTACGTTGGGCTGGCAGACGCTTACCTGAAACAGGGGCAGGAAGAACAGGCCGAAGAAGTCATCGAGCAGGCCAGGGACCATGGGGTCACCCAGATCGAAGAAAAAGTGGAAGAGCGGAATGAAAAGACCGATGTGGCCGCGGATGAGTCAAAAGGATCGGTGACCGCGCCTTCGGAAGCGCCTGAAGAAAACGTGGCCGGATCTGAGACGGAGTCCGGCCGGACCGAAGAAAACGGTCAGGCTGCGGAAACAGAGAAAGAAACAGAGACAGAAACGGAGAAGGTCCAGGCGTCCCAGACAGAAACGGGAACAGAAGACCCGACGGAAGCGGCTCCCGTCATCAACTGGGCTGTCGGACCGACACAGGAATTTTACGATATGGAGCCGGTACTTTCCTTTACGCCGGACGCGCCGCGCGTGGCGGAGGCGACATCCGAATGGATGGGCCTGACTTTGTTCTGTCAGGAAACGGAAAATGAGAAGAAGGAACCGGAAGAAGAAAAGTACGGGCTGATCGGCCAGGACGGCAAAACGCTCGCGGAAGCGGGAACGGTTAAGAGAGAATCTTCCGGGCTTTTGATCCTTGGCGAAACGGACGCCGACGTTCAATCTGTCGCCAACGCTCCGGACGGGCAGCCGATGGATGAAACGGCGTATACGCCGTCTTACTACATATTAGAAACGAAAACGAAAAGCGAAGGGTTTGATGATGGCCGCGCCGGCGCCATCCTGGCTTACGCCAAGGCCGGAGATGAGAAAGCGGCCGGTGTGGTCATCTTTGACGGCAAAGGCAGCCGAATAAACGATGAAATATATGACGACGGGTATCAGTTGTCGGACGGACTGATCGTCCTGAGCAAGGACGGCAAGTGGGGCGCCGTGGACATCACCGGGAAGACGGTCATACCTTTTGAATATGACGATGCTTCGTACACCCATAATGGAGCGACGCCTGTGTGCAAAGACGGCAAATGGGGCTATGTGGACCGGCGGGGCGAAGCCATGACGTCATTTGTCTTTGAAAAAGCCCTGCCTGCGTATAAAGGGCGGGCGTGGGTAAAATACGAAGGCAAATGGGGCGTCTTCATACTGGATGACGCGGAGGAAGAACCTGAACCGGAGACAAAAGCCGAAGAAACGGAAAGCGCGTCTCAGACCGAAACCGCTTTGCCGGAAACGGAAAGCGCGCCTCAGACCGAAACCGTCTTGACGGAAAGGGAAAGCGCGCCCCAGACCGAAAATACGTTGACAGAAACAAAAAATGCCTCTCAGACGGAAGCTGCGCAGATGGAAACAACCCTTCCGGAAACAGAGGGCATTCAGGCGGAAACACCATTGAGTGAGAGTGAAACCGCTCCGGAAACGTGAGTTTCGCGGGGGAGCCGACAGAAACAGGGAGGTTTTTCACATGAAGATAGGGGTAGGCGGGAATAGAGACGCTATCGCGGAAAGACTGATCGGCTATTGCCGGAAATATCCGGCGGAAGACGTGGAAATTTTCCCTGCCGGAACGCAGGACGCGGATATCCTTCTCATGGAAGACGACCAGATCCATGAATATGAGAAAATGGATCTTCCAAAAGACTCGCTTCGCGTGGTCTGGACGCAAGATCCGGACCAGAAGGACGATCCGGCCAGGATCTTTAAATATCAGGCGGCGTCCCATATCCTGTCCGATATACGGGAACGATACGCCGCGTGGCAGGCGTCGCGTCCGGCGCCGCCTGTAAAGACGCGTATCTGGCTGGTGTCCGCGTGCGAACGGCAGGCAGGCGCGACAACGGTCACCGAAGGCATCCGCCGATTCCTCGGCCGGGCCGGCAAGCGCGTCCTGTGCTGGAATATGGAAGCAGGCGGCGGACCGGATACGGGATGCGGCGATCTTTACGAAGCGGTCCTTACAGGCGACGAAAACGTTTGCGATAAACTGGACGCCGCGATACAGGCAGGACCGGACGGCAGCGCCCGGATCGACGATACGCTGGCCAGGATGACGGCGCCTTCCCTATCCGAAGAACAGATGGACAGGTTACTGGACGCGCTGGAAGAAAAGAAGCAGTGGGACGTGATCTTGATCCAGGGTCTGGATACGTTTTGCGGCGCGCTGAAAGCGGTCGTTGGCCGCGCGGATGAGCGTCTGTGGATCCACTGCGCGACGCCGGCGTCCGCGGAAGGCTGCGCGGCCTACAGAAGGTTTGCCCCGATCGTTTTCGGAGAGACCGGGCCGGAGGAAAAGATCATATACAACATGTTAGACGACACGAAAAGCGACCTGGGAGGCTGGCCGGGGGCGAAAGTCGTGGGCGGCATTTTGAAACAGGATATGAACGGCGAAAAGCTTTTTGAACGGATATCGGAAATGGGCATGTTCGCCGCGCTTTTGGAGGATGGGACGCCATGATGGAACTTCAAAGATATAAAATGGAGCAGGGCGACGGCGTCGTGTTCCTTTCCGATGAAGATCTGGAACACGATCAGCTGACGGAAAACATGTTCCGTTACCATGCCTTTGAGCATCTGTACCGGCCGCTGTCCGCGAAAAAAGACGGGCCGGCGCGCGAAAACGTCCGGGGCAAAGGCGTGCTTGAACGGCTGAAGGAGGAAGGCAGCGCTGTTTTGGACGGACTGGAAGACAGGGTCCGTGAAGCCTGCCGTGAGATCGATGAATATATGATCCCGGACAGCGAGATCGTTTGGGATTTCCGCTATATGTATTTTCTTGGAGAGCAGATGGATAAGATCGGCCTGCTGTGCGTACCCTGCCAGGGCCTGAGCGGATCGGCCAATGACCGGCAGTTGCTCCTGGACGTTTTAAAAAACGGCCGGACAGACGGCTTCCGGGCTTTGACACAGGAACTTTTGAGCCGGACGGCAGACCCGGTCCCCATGATCCGCCGGTTGAAGACCGGAGAAGACATACGGATCGACCGACCGGAATTTATCATCGGAAAAAGCCGGAACCGGGCCCATTACGCGGTGGACAATAAGACGGTCAGCAGGGAGCACGCGGTCATAAGATCCTGTGACGGAGAATATACGCTGGAAGACAAAGGTTCGACAAACGGGACGTTTATCCATGACGATAAAACGCCGATCCCTCCGGGGCAGCCGGCGGCGCTTCGGCCGCAGGACCGGTTCGTTCTTTCGGATGAAGCGTTTTGTTTCATGATCCGGAGGGATTGATCCGGATCGTCTCGCGAAACGGGACGTGATGGGGGCTTTTGGCGAATGTGTTTTTACGCACGAGGAGCAGGCGTCGATCGCCGGACCTTACGGGAGCAACGTGGACATCGTAACGATGACCTTCGTGGAATCCTCCGATAAATTTTTGGGGATCTTCCCAAAATGGAAGATGAAAGGGTCTTCCTTAGATGATTTTTTATATTAGGAAGGTATGGCAGGCATGAGGCAAGGAGAAATTCTTGATAATACATACCAGATCGTGGAAGAACTGGGCGACGGCGGAGGCGGCGTGGTCTATAAAGCCATCCATATACGCCTGAAAAAATACGTGGCGGTCAAAATGGTCAAAGAAAACGTGGCCGGACTGATCAACACCCGCGCCGAGGCGGATATACTGAAAAACCTGAAGCATGAGTATCTGCCCCAGGTGTATGATTTTTTTCAGATCGACCGAAAAGTATACACGGTCATGGATTTTATCCCCGGACGTTCTTTGGAACAATACTTGAAAAAAGGCGTCCGGTTCCGGCAGAAGCAGATCATCATCTGGGCCCGGCAGCTGTGCGAGGCGTTGTCCTATCTGCATCATCAGGATCCGCCCATCATCCACAGCGATATCAAGCCGGCCAATATCATGATCACGCCCCAGGGCAATATCTGCCTGATCGATTTCAATATATCCTTTGGAGCGGAAGGCCAGATGGGAGGCATGAGCAGCGGATACGCTTCTCCGGAGCAGGTCATGAGCATGACGAGTACCTATATGCCGAAGGATGCCAGCGGAAAGATAATCGTGGACACCCGGTCAGACATTTACAGCCTGGGAGCCACGTTATACCATATGGTGACTGGCCGGAAACCGGCCGGAGATCCTAAAGACATCATACCGCTTGACGAATATGACCTGGATTACTCGGACACGCTGCTGGCGATCATCAATAAAGCCATGCAGCCCAACGTGCGCTACAGGTATCAGAGCGTTGACGATATGCTCAAAGACCTGATGTCCATACAAAAACTGGATCCGAAATACAAAAGGCAGAAGCGCATGGAGGCGCTGAGCACCTATCTGTGCCTGGGCGGCATCCTGATCTGCCTGGCCGCCAGCTTCGCCGGATTCCGGCTCATGGGGGCGGAAAAGGCGCTGGCCTATCGGGATAAGGTGGAAAGCGGAAAACAGTATGTGACCGCCGGGGAATACGACGCGGCATGCCGGATGTTCGATGAAGCCATCGGGATGGACGGGGAGGAAGTATCCGCTTACTATGAAAAGATGTATGCCCTGTCTTTGATGGATGAACCGGGGCAGGTCCTTTCTCTGGCTCAAAAGCTGACTTCAGACAGACAGCTGAATGAGCGGCTTAAGGAAGGATCGCTTTTGGCCAATGTGTATTACATGGCGGGCAATGCCTGTTTCCAGCAGGAAGATTACGGGGAGGCGGTGGAGTATTACCGGAAATCCCTGGAAAATCGGTCGGACGATCCGGAATGTTACCGGGATCTGGCGATCGCCCTGGCCAGACAGGACGATCTTGAAGGCGCTCAGGCGGTATTGACGCAGGCCCGGGACAATGGCCTTACATCCGCCGATACGGCGCTGGTGGAAGGGGAACTGGCGCTCTGTCGGAAAGACCTGACCACGGCCATACGGAAATTTACCGAAACGGTGGAAGCTTCCGATGACGATTATGTCAGGCAGCGGGCCTTTTTCCTTTGCGCCCGGACCTATCAGGAGGCTGGGAATCTGGACGATATGATCGGCTGGCTGGAAAACGGGAGAGATACCTACGGACTGCCCCAGGCGCATACATTTTATACCATGCTGGGAGACGCGTACGCGTTAAAAGGCCAGCAGGGGACCGCCCAGTCGGATACCTTTTTCCAAAAGGCAAAGGCCTGCTATGAACAGCTGACCGATTCCGGCCTGGCATCGCTCCAGGTGTGGTACAATCTGGCCATGGTCCGGCAAAGCCTGGGCGAATATGAGGAAGCCCGGGACGTCCTTGAACAGTTGATGGCGGAATACCCGGAAGATTACCGGGCGCCCATGCGGATGGCCATTCTGGAATGTGAGGTCGAAAACGGGAAGGACGCCGCGCTCAGAGACTACGGCGACGTGGCCGAGTACTATGAAAAAGCGGCGAAACTTTATGAACAGGACCGGGTCGATGGAAAGACCGACCCGCAGATGCAGCAGCTGGAAGGCATCATGCGGCAGCTGTATGATGGGAAATGGTTGGTGAAAGAGGAATGACTTTAGGTAGCTTGCTTTTTTTCGGCGGGATCGGGGGAGCGGTCTTCTTTCTGATCGTCATGATCGTGTGGAAGATCGTCCTTCACGGAAAACGCCGGGAATTGATGAAAGAGCTTAAAGATAAATACATGGTTTCATAAACTAAAAAAGAAAGAGGGGAACAAGATGTTTTGTGAAAACTGTGGATGTGAAAACCCAAATGACGCGATGTTCTGCCAGAACTGCGGCAGCCGGCTGAATGGCGGATATGAAAACGAAGCGCCCGCGGCCGGGACCGATCCGGCGTACGCCGACGGATTTGAAGATCAGGATTTCGGCGGGACTTACGCGGAAGGCGCGCCTCAGGTAACCGTCCGGCAGCGCGGGCAGGCGCCGGCAAAGCGGCAGAAGATCCATCTGTCCGGCAAGGCCAAAGTGGGCATCATTGCCGGCTGCGTCCTTGTGGCGGCCATCGCCGCGTTTGTGATCGTCGGCCGGACGATCACGTCTCCGGAGCGGATAGTCCGTAAATATGTGGACGCTCTGGCGGCTTCCGACTGGGAAAAGGCGTATGACTATGTGAACCTGGACGAAGGCGGGTTCATCAATAAAGATAATTATGTCAAGATGTGCGAGTCTTCCGACGAATACGCCAAGATCACCAATTATGAAGTCAGCGAGGTCCCGGTCAGCTACAGCATGGACCAGGCGACCGACCAGCAGACGAACCTGACCAAATTCTACATGGTCAGCTATACGTCTCCGGACGGCTACGGCCTGCAGGATATGGAAGTCCGGCTCGTCCGTCAGTCCGGGAATACCCTGCTGTTTTTCCCCACATGGAAAGTATCGGTCGTGCCGTTGGCCGGGTATGATATTTACGTTCCCGTTGGCGCGAAGGCGTCGCTGGACGGCACGGAGCTGACAGAGACGTATAAGGACGCCAGCCTGTCCAACGAATATCAGGATTGTTATCACATTGACCGGATCTTTTCGGGCACGCATGAGATCCATGTGGAAGCGGAGTATCGTGAACCGGTGGACGTGACCGTAAACGTGGAGAATCCCGGCAGCAGTTATTCGGTGGACAGTATGGAATATTCCCAGGAAACCATCAATATGCTTGTGGAGACTTCCGGGAACATGATCCGCGATGTCTACAGCGCGGCGCTCCAGAGCCAGGATTACACAACTATTCAGGATTACTTCTCGTCCGACGCGGAGATCCAGACGAACGCGCGCAGATGGTTCGAGAATGTCCAGGATGACTTTATCCGGGAAGATTCCACCGGCGTGATGAACATCACCTGCACCAACATCACTGGATGGATGAGCAGTTCCTGGGAGCAGACCATAAGTATTGAAATGGATTTTGATTACACCAGCGAATATACCCATTATACCGGTTACGGATCGTCCAGGCGTCTGGAAACGGAAACGGAAAACGGCAGTGAATCCGTTTTCGTCGACTTTACGCTGGAAGATGGTCAGTGGAAGATCAGCGATACGACGCTTAGCTTACCATATTATTTCTATTGATCGGATAGATTAAAAGAATCAGGAGGAAAAAAGCATGGCAAGATTTTGCATCCACTGCGGAAGGCCCCTTCAGGACGGAGAGATCTGCACCTGTCAGTCGGCCGCGGTGAACATTCAGGAAGATGAAGAAAAAACCCAGATCCTGGGAGCGCAAAGCGGCGCGGCGGATTCAGAGCCGGAAACGCCGGCAGGTTCCAGGAGCCAGGCGGATCCGGCGCCTCAGGCAGGCCCAGGCCCCCAGCCTGGTCCGAGGCCCCAGGCAGGACCCGGTCCCCAGGCGGGCCCGAGACCTCAGGCAGGACCCGGTCCCCAGGCGGGCCCGAGACCTCAGGCGGGTCCCGGTCCCCGTCCAGGCGTTTATCAACAGAGACCGCAGGGCGGCTATCCGGGAGGTTACCAGAACCGGCCGGTACCGGGAATGGGGGCGCGTCCGGCGGATCCGGCGCTTTATCCGAAAAACGCGCCGTTCTTTACCAAACTGGGCTGCCTTTTGCAGGGCGCCTTTAAACATCCGGCCCGGATGCTGAAAAGTTTTTCCGCGTCCGGCGATATGTCCATGACCCTGACGATCATGGGTATCGAAGGGGTCCTTTTCGGCCTGTTCCTCGTGACGGTCTTTTCCAAAATAGGAAAGATGATCACCGATATGATCATGGATATGAGCGGTATGAGCGGCCTGACAAGTTACTCCGATTATTCGGAAATGCTGGGGCTGAGCCAGATGTATGATTTCCCGCTGGTCAAGATCTTTTTCGTCGGCC
>CALWEE010000060.1 GCA_944376975.1 uncultured Lachnospiraceae bacterium | reverse complement strand
ATGATCACGGAAAAGGACATACAGGTATTTTCCCGGGAACATGATCTGGGCTACGCGGCCGGATACAGCGTCTGGGGGAAAAGAATGAAACGGCCAGGATGGATGGACCGGGAACAGTTGTATGTGTTCCGGGATTTTAACGTCGCCCATGCCATGTACTGCTATGTCATGAATATCCACGATAGGGGCGTCACGCTGATCCCGGTGGCGGGGACGGAAGGAGGCATCCGGGAAAAAGACTGGCTTTTCATTCCCAAAGAGACGATCCGGAGCATATATGGCGAGCGGCACTGGGGCTACCGGGGATTGTTCATGGAAACGGAAAGAGGGATCTTCGCGGCGAAGATCCCCTGGCGGGTCAAAGGCTGCGGATGGCAGAAGGCGAATATGAAAAATATATGGAAAAAGTTGGGGAAAGAAACCGGCTGGAAGTGGTCAATCGGCAGGAAATAAGTTATACTGGGATAAGAATGCGGCCAGTTAAAAAAATACGGCTGGCCGGGAAGGAGATAAGGAACCGTGTTAAAGATATATGAACGCGATCCCTACTGCCGGGAATTTGACGCGGAAGTGACGGCCTGCGTGCCGGAGAAAAAAGGTTTCCGCGTGGCCCTGTCCCGGACCGCCTTTTTCCCTGAAGGCGGCGGGCAGCCGGGAGACAGAGGGACCATCGACGGCGCGGCCGTGTGGGATACCCGGGAAATGGACGGGGAGATCTGGCACATGACGGATGAGCCGCTTAAAGAAGGAAGCGCCGTCCACTGTAAACTGGACTGGGATTTCCGTTATTCCAATATGCAGGGCCACGCGGGGGAACACATCGTGTCCGGACTGATCCATAAGACGTATGGCTATGACAATGTGGGTTTCCATATGGGGAGCCAGGACATCACGATAGACATAAACGGCGAACTGACATGGGAACAGCTCCAGGACATCGAGGTAAAGGCCAATCAGGCCATTATGGATAACATACCCATAGAGGTCCTTTTGCCGGACGAGAGGGAACTTGAAGATATCCCTTATCGGAGTAAAAAAGAGATCGACGGCCAGGTACGGCTCATACGCGTCCCGGGCTACGATTGCTGCGCTTGCTGCGGCACCCATCCCGCCCGGACCGGCGAGATCCATCTGATCAAGCTGCTGTCGGTCCAGAACTACAAAAAAGGCGTGCGGGTTTCCCTTTTATGCGGCGGCCGGGCATTGGCGGATTATCGTCAGAAGCACCAACAGCTTCTTAACATGTCCCATATGCTGTCGGCCAAAATGGAAGCGGTGGAAAAAGCGGTATCCCGGCTTTTTGAAGAAAACGGCCGGCTGAAATACGAAAAGACAGCCGTGGACAGACAGCTGCTCCACCTTAAAGCCCAGGCGATCCTCCGGGACGCAAAGGGAGAAAGCGACAGACTGTGCGCCATAGAAAACGGACTCGCGGGCAGCGGTCCGAGGGAACTGGCGGATGACCTGGCGCTGTCCGGGAAGACGGTGCTGGTCCTTTCCGGTCAGGCCGGTACGGATACGTTCCGGTACGTGCTCATCGATCCCGGGAAAAAAGCCCGGGCGCTGGGCCAGGCGCTCAATGAAGCCTTTTCGGGCCGGGGCGGCGGAAGCGACGACATGGTCCAGGGAACCTGTAAAGGGGACGGAGAAAAGATAAAAGAATGGTTTGAGGTGGTAAGATGAAGATCGTTATATTGGACGGGCATACGCTCAATCCCGGTGATCTGTCCTGGGAAGGCATACAGGCTTTCGGCGAGACACGGATCTACGAATGGACGGCGCCGGAGGATACAGTTGAACATATAGGCGACAGCGATGTGGTGCTGACCAATAAGACCGTGCTTGACGGAAACATCATCCGTTCCTGTCCCAATATCCGCTATATAGGCTGCCTTTCCACCGGCTACAATGTGGTGGATCTTGAAGCTGCCGATGAAAGGGGCATCCCGGTGACCAACATACCCGCTTATGGTACGGACGCGGTGGCCCAGTTTACCATGGCCCTGCTTTTGGAGATGACGTCCCGGGTGGGCATCCACGATCAGGCGGTGAAGGCGGGACAGTGGAGCCGGTGCAAGGATTTCTGCTTCTGGAATAAACCCCTTATGGAACTTAAAGGGAAAACGATGGGGATCATCGGGTTCGGAGCCATCGGCCAGGCGGTGGCCAGGCTGGCCGGCGCCTTTGGCATGAACGTGCTGGCCTACAGACGGCATCCGGATCCGGCGCTGGATACAGAAACATGCCGCCAGACGTCCCTGGATGAAGTCTACGCCAAGTCGGATATCCTGTCCCTGCATTGTCCGTTAAATGGGGACAGTTACGAGATGATCAACAAAGACAGCATCGCTAAGATGAAAAAAGGCGTCCTGCTGATCAATACGGGAAGGGGGCCGTTGATACGGGAAGCGGACCTTCGGGAAGCGCTGGAAAGCGGACAGGTCGCCATGGCCGCGGCCGACGTGGTATCGGCGGAGCCGATCAAAGCCGATAATCCCCTGCTTAGCGCGCCGAATATGATCATCACGCCGCATATTGCCTGGGCGCCGCTGGAGACGCGGCAGAGGCTTATGGATATCGCGGTGGATAATCTCCGGGCGTATAAAGAGGGGCATCCCATCCATGTGGTCAATAACGGCAAAAGGTAAGGTCAATAGAGATGGACAGCGTGAAGCGGCGGGCCTTCCGGGAAATACGTCCCGGAAAGTCCGCCGCTTTTCGCGTCTTATCAGACCCAGATCAGGGGTTTTTCTTTTTTATCGGTCACTTCTCCGACAACGCGGCACCACGGGCTGTATTCTTCCATCCGTTCAAGGAAGGTTTTCGCTTCAAGGGCCGGCATGGCCAACAGCAGGCCGCCGGAAGTCTGAGGATCCAAAAGAACGTCCTGGAGATTCTGGGGAAGCTGTTTTTCCATGAGGAATTTATCCTGAAGATAATCCAGGTTGTTGTACATGCCCTCCGGGATGATGCCGATGGCGGCGAAATCCAGAGCCGGCGAAAGGATCGGAACCTGGTCGGCTTCGATCCGGACGGAACAGCCGGAAGCCTGGGCCATCTCAATGGCGTGTCCGGCCAGGGAAAACCCGGTGACGTCGGTGCAGGCATGAACCGTCAGGCCGTCGCAGCAGCGTTTCGCGTATTTGTTCAACGTGGACATGATCTGGATGACTTGCCGTCTGTCGTCTTCGGAAAGCATATCGGCCTTCGCGGCCGTGTTCAGGATGCCGATGCCGATGGGCTTGGTCAGGATCAGCGCGTCGCCGGGCAGGGCGCCCGCGTTGGTCCTTATGGATCCAGGATGGGCAAAACCGGTGACGGACAGGCCGTATTTAGGCGTTGGATCCGATATGGTATGGCCGCCGGCGATGACGGCGCCGGCTTCGCGGACTTTGGAATAACCGCCCTCCAGTATCTGGCGCAGGATATCAATGTCCAGACAGGATGGGAAGCAGATCAGGTTCAGGGCAGTGGCCGGTTCGGCGCCCATGGCGTAAATATCGCTTAACGCGTTGGCCGCCGCGATCTGTCCGAAGGCGTAGGGATCATCCACCATGGGCGGAAAAAAATCCACGGTCTGGACGGCGACAAGATCGTCACGGACCTGATAGACGCAGGCGTCGTCGCTTGTATCAAAACCCACCAGAAGACGGGGATCGGAAAATGTGGGAAGTTTTTCAAGTACGCTGTGGAGCACGCCGGGGCCGATCTTGGCCGCGCAGCCGGACGTTTTGACAAGACTTGTAAGCGGAACAGATGATTTTCCCATAAAATGGACTCCTTTCTGCGAGAAGATAGGTGTTGTAAGGGCAATTATACCACAAAGTGTCCGGCAATTAAATTGTCTGATTGATCAAAATATGCTATACTGTAAAAACAAGCAATGAAAAAGGAAGCGGGAGAACACACATTGGAAAAGAATGAACCTATAGAAAAAAGCCGGACAGAAGATATGTCCACGGAAGACAGGATACTGAAAGCGGCGCTTTATACGGTGGAAAGCCATACCATCAGCGGGACCCGCATGCACCTGATCGCCGAGAAGGCCCAGATGGTCCAGTCCAACGTCCACTATTATTACCGGACAAAGGAAGCGCTTTTGCTCGCCCTGCACAAAAAGGTGCTGGATACCTGTTACAATATACGAAAAGAAGACGTGAAAAAAGCAGGGAACTGCCTGGAAGAACAGCTGGATGTCTTCCTCAATCAGAAAAAGAAGTTCCTTCTGGAAAAAACCGCCTACGATACGGCAGAGATCGATTTCTGGGTGCAGGCCCGGATCAAACCGAAGATCCGGGAACGTATGTGCCATTCTTTTGAGTCGTGGCGGAAAGAACTGAAATATTTGTTTGATACCTATTGTCCGGAATTGCCGGAAGAAAAGAGGACCATGCTTCCCAGTATGGTCGTTTCCCTCATGGAGGGGGCCACGATCCAGTACCATCTGGATCCGGAACGGTTTGACGTGGACGGTTACTTCGCCATGTGCCGGGAGATGATACTGAAAGAAGCCAGGACGGAGGGGAAAAGGTGAGCCTTATGGATGCTCCGGTCATTTTCAGCCCCGCGGGCGTCAGGCAGTCGGAACAATGCCTGCTGACCGTGACCGGCCTGCTTTCCCATATCCGGGAGCGGATGGATGAAGGCGGCACGCCGGTGGTATCCATTGTCGGCGCGGGCGGAAAAACCCACACGTTAAACCGACTGGATCAGGAATTGACATGGCTGGGTATGGGCCATTTCCTGATGACTACCACCCACGTGGCCATGCCGGCTGCCCTGTCTGTCCATGACAGGCTGACGGAAGATATGGGCCAAAACGGCGGATGGTGGATGGGACGGCCTTCCGGGGAGCATCCGGGAAAACTGTCGCCTCCGTCGGAGGCGGTCATAGTTCAGGTCTGTTCCATGGGCCGTCCGGTGATCATAGAAGCCGATGGCGCCCGGCAAAAAGCGTGCAAGGTACCGGCGGAATGGGAACCGGTCATACGCCCGGAGACCACTTGCGTCATCGGCGTCATGGGGCTGTCGGCCATCGGAAAGCCCATACGGGAAGGCTGCCATCGGCCGGAGGCGGTGTCGCGCTTTCTCGGTAAAGGGGAGACGGACATGCTCACATGGCAGGATATGCGCCGTATCATTGAAAGTCCGGAAGGCCTGTTCAAGTCCGCGAAGGACCGGGAAAAGATCGTGATCTTGAACCAGGCGGACAGCCCGCGGGAAAGGCAGGCGGGCGCGAAGATCGGAGAATGTATGGCCTGCGCCGGGCTGCCGGTGTGGATGACCACATATACAGGTTGATCGTATGGAAAGGGATGAAGCCATGAAGATTTTGATCAAAGGGGCAGGAGATCTGGCTACAGGTATTGGCTGGCGGCTGCGCCGGGCGGGTTATCAGGTACTGATGACAGAGATCGAAGTACCGACCACTGTCCGGTGGACAGTCGCTTTTTCTCGGGCCGTTTTTGAAGGAGAGGCCCGGGTGGAAGGCGTGACGGCCAGAAAGGCAGCCGGGCTTTCGGAAGCGGAAGCGATCCTGGAACGGGGCGAGATCCCTGTTCTGGTGGACGCAAAGGCGGATATCCGCGCGCTGTGGCGGCCGGACGTGGTGGTGGACGCCATCATCGCCAAGAAAAATACGGGAACAGCCTTGACCGACGCGGGACTGGTCATCGGCGTGGGTCCGGGCTTTACGGCAGGCGTGGACTGTCATCGGGTGGTGGAAACGAAAAGGGGCCATTACCTGGGACGGGTCATTGAAGAAGGGAGCGCCATACCCAATACAGGCGTTCCGGGCAATATCGGCGGTTACACGGTGGAAAGGATCATACGGGCGTCAGCCGACGGCCGGTTCGTTCCGGCTGTGTCGATCGGCGATACGGTGGAGCCGGGACAGGTCGTCGCCCATTGCGGCGGCGTGCCCGTAAAAGCGCGCATACCCGGTATCGTCCGGGGATTGCTGAAGGCGGGCGTTTGCGTGACAAAGGGCATGAAAGCCGGAGATATCGACGCCCGGTGCGAAAAAGATCACTGTTTTACCATATCCGATAAAGCCCGTTCCATCGGCGGCGGCGTGCTGGAAGTCGTCTGCGCCTACGAACATGGCCATTTTCGATGAAAAGATGGGGAAAAAGGCGGAAATGGGCTTGTACGCGGCACAGGTTTGACTTATTATAGATTACAGATAAACAGACCTTTAAAATATTTTCCGGGAGGAAGCTATGTATACGATACGGACCTTTAAAAGAGTCGAATCACTTGAAGAAGCCTATGAACTGAACCAGAAAAAGACGACCACGATCCTGGGCGGCGGCATGTGGCTGCGTCTGGGCAACAGGCAGATCCAGGCGGCTGTGGACCTTTCCGGCCTGGGCTTAGATACCATCGAAGAGACGGACGACGCCTTTGTCATCGGCTGCATGACGCCGCTTCGGGATATGGAGGTCCATCCGGGGCTGAACCGGTATTTCCAGGACATGATCCGGGATTGCCTGAAAGATATCGTAGGCGTGCAGTTCCGGAATACGGCTACTATTGGCGGGAGCCTGTACGGCCGGTTCGGTTTTTCCGATCCGCTGACCGCCCTGCTCGTTTTGGATACGACAGTGGAGATGTATAAAGGCGGCATGATCCCTCTGGAAGATTTTGTGGATATGCCTTATGACCGGGATATCCTGGTGCGCGTCCACATCCGCAAGGACGGCAGACGCTGCGCGTACCAGAGTTTTCGGAATACCCGGACGGATTTCCCGGTGCTGACGGCGGCGGTTTCCAGTAAAGACGGGATATGGCGGGCCGCGGTGGGCGCCCGGCCGAAAAAAGCGGCTCTTATAGCCGGGGCGGCAAAGCTGCCGGAACGGCCGGAGAAAAAAGATGTGGGCGCGTTGGCGAAAGAAGCCCGCGACACATTGAAGTACGAAGACAATATGCGGGCCAGCGCCGATTACCGGAAGATCCTTACCGGTGTATTGCTGGAACGGGCTGTGGAAGCTGTTTGCGGAGGAATGGATCATGAAGATTAAAGTATGGATAAACGACAAGGCGATCGCCACACATATAGACGGAGATACGATGCTGATCGACGTCCTCCGGGAAAAGGGCTATAAAAGCGTGAAATGCGGATGCGACACCACCAACTGCGGCCTGTGCACAGTCTGGCTGGAAGGACGGCCGGTGCTGTCCTGCGCCGTGCCGGCGGCCCGGGCGGACGGCAAGCATGTGACCACGCTGGAAGGCGTGGCGGAAGAAGCGGAGGCATTCGGCCGGTTTATGGCGGCTCAGGGAGCGGAGCAGTGCGGATACTGCAGTCCGGGGCTGATCATGAACGTGCTGGCCATGGCCAGGGAGATGAAACGGCCGACAGAAACGCAGATCAAAGAATATCTGGCAGGCAACCTGTGCCGGTGCACCGGTTACGAAGGCCAGTACCGGGCCATCCGGAATTATCTCGCGGTGACTCAGGGCGATTATCAGTTATTCGGGAAAGGGGAGGTCATAGAAGGTGTCCGGTAATAAAAGCTATATCAAAAAAAGAGTTGTAAAAAAAGACGCCATGGCTCTTCTGGCAGGGAAGCCTCTTTTCACGGACGACCTGGCGCCGTCGGACTGCCTGATCGTCAAAGCGCTGCGCAGCCCCCATGCCAGCGCCCTCATCCGGTCCATCGATACCGCCAAGGCGAAACTGGTCCCCGGAGTGGAATGTGTCCTGACCTATAAAGACGTTCCGCGCAAACGGTTTACCAACGCGGGGCAAAGTTACCCGGAGCCCAGTCCCTATGACCGCTATATCCTGGAAGACCGGGTGCGGTACGTGGGCGACGAAGTGGCGCTTGTGGCCGGTACAAAAGAAAAAGCGGTGGATAAAGCCCTCCGCCTGATCAAAGTGGAATACGAAGTCCTGGAGCCGATCCTGGATTTCAGAAAAGCGAAAGACAATCCGATCCTGGTCCATCCGGAGGAGGACTGGGTGGCCAACTGCCCGGTGGGCGCGGACAATAAACGCAATCTCTGCGCCACCGACGGCTTCACGTCCGGCGATGTGGAAAAAGTACTGGGCGAATGTGAATACGTGGTGGACGAGACGTACCATACGCTGGCCAATAATCAGGGCATGATGGAGCCCTTTGTCACATACACGGAAAAGGACGCCTACGGACGGCTGCTCATCACGTCTTCCACCCAGATCCCCTTCCATGTAAGGCGGATCATCGCCAACGCCCTGGACATACCCAAATCAAAAGTCCGGGTGGTGAAACCGCGGGTCGGCGGCGGCTTCGGCGCGAAGCAGACGGTCGTTTCCGAGCTGTTCCCGGCCATCGTCACATGGCTTACCGGGAAACCGGCCAAGATGATCTACAGCCGGAAGGAAGTCATGGTCGCTTCCACG
>CALWEE010000059.1 GCA_944376975.1 uncultured Lachnospiraceae bacterium | reverse complement strand
ATACGAATTTTGCTCCTTTCCTATAACTGCTTTTCAATTCACCACAAATGAGCCGCAGTCATATGTATTAGGTGGCAGAAACCACCCTTTACATATTCTCGTTTCTCATGGCTGTACATCCTCGAAATGAAAATGCTCTAAGTGACTACTTCACTAACCATGACAAAAAGCATGATCAAGAAGTCACTTAGAGCATACATCTCCGTGAACGCCATAATGTATCTTGTTTTGTACCGTCGCAAAAAAATCTTTTGTGATCTGACTGTCGACGGAGTAGTCAACGGCAGTGGCATAAATATCCGTGATCTTCTGGTAGAAACGGCGCTCGCTGGCTTTGATTTCCTGTATTTCGGAAATCAGATGGTCAAAATAATCCTCATCGAAAATCTGACCGTTGATCAGCCTGCTTTTATCTAAGACATATCCCTGCTTAGTAAAGGTGTCCAGCATTTTTGTCGCCCATTGTTGGAATTGTGTTGCTCTGCCAGAGTTAACACGGTAGCCGACAGCGATGATAGCGGACAGCGAATAGAATTTGTATTGATAGGTTTTCCCGTTATCCGCAACTTGTGCAAAATTTGCACAAGTTGAATCTTCGGACAATTCGCCGCTTTCATAAATATTTTTAAGATGCTTTGCAACAACGCTTCTGTCCACATCAAAAAGCCGGCCGATCGCCTTTTGTGTCAACCATACATCGTGATCCTGCACACGGACTTCAAGGCCGTCCTCATGAGCGTCCTTTGTAAATCTTTGTTCCGTTATCTACCGTCAGTCAGCGTGGAAGCAGCTTTTTCGCGTCTGTTTGAACAGCGCGCCACGCGCCTTCGGATATTCCGGTCACTTTCTTCTTATATTCTGGCAATCCGTTTGGAGCTGAACGACCGGATGGCACAGGGACTATCTATTTCCTGACAACACCTATTCGCTTTTTTCAACTGTCAAAAATGGGATCATACCCTTTTTCTTGCTTCCGGATATCCTCTTTTCAGGAATTTTATGGTATAATGTGAACACTTAGCGAATACGAGCGAAGCGAAGTATGAGCTTAGTGAGAACACATACCTGGACACTTAGCGAATCGGAGCCAGAGGCGAACGATGAGGTTAGTGACCATGGTATAATGAACACAATCTTAAGATCGGGAGGTTAGTAAGATGAATGTATTGGTCATCAACTGCGGCAGTTCCTCATTGAAATTTCAGCTGATCCGGTCAGAGACGGAAGACGTCCTGGCCAAGGGCGTATGCGAGCGGATCGGCATTGAAGGAAGCCGTATTGTTTATCAGCCGGAAGGGGCTGAAAAGATATCAAAAGAAATTCCCATGAACGATCACACAAAGGCGGTCGAACTTGTGCTGGAAAGCCTGACCGATCCGGAAAACGGCGTGATCGAGTCCCTGGCGCAGATCCATGCCATCGGGCACCGGGTGGTCCATGGCGGAGAAGATTTTGAAAGCTCCGTCCTCATTGACGACGATGTGATCCGGGCGATCGAGGCCTGTAGCGAGCTGGCGCCCCTGCACAACCCGGCGAACCTGATCGGCATCAACGTATGCCGGAAACTGATGCCGGGCGTACCCATGGCGGCGGTATTCGATACGGCCTTCCATCAGACCATGCCCAAGAAAGCGTTCCTTTACGGGCTGCCTTACGAAGCGTATACAAAAGACCGGATCCGCCGGTACGGCTTCCACGGCACCTCCCACAGCTATGTGTCCCGGCGGATCGCGGAAGTGCTTGGGAAAAAACCGGAAGACTTAAAGACCATCGTCTGCCATCTGGGCAACGGCTCCAGCGTCTGCGCGGTGGACCGGGGCCGGTCGGTGGATACGAGCATGGGCTTTACGCCCCTTGCAGGCGTGCTCATGGGCACCCGGTGCGGCGATATCGATCCGGCGATACTGGAATATTACGAGAAAAAAGAAGGCATGGATATCCATCAGGTGATGGATGTGCTCAATAAACAGTCCGGCGTGGCCGGTTTAAGCGGCTTGAGCAGCGACTTCAGGGATCTGAGCGACGCGGCGGCGGCCGGCGACGAGCGGAGCCAGACGGCGCTGGATACGTTCTGCTACCAGGTGGCGAAATACATCGGCAGCTACGTGGCGGCCATGAACGGCGTGGACGTGATCGTCTTTACGGCCGGCATCGGCGAGAACAACGCCGTGGTAAGAAAAGGCGTGTTCAAGTATCTGGGATACCTGGGCGTGAAACTGGATGAAGAAGCCAATACCCGGCGCGGTGAAGAGATCCGGCTGAGCACGGCCGATTCCACGACGCCGGTCTACGTGATCCCGACGAACGAAGAACTTATGATCGCCAGGGAAACAGTGGCGCTGGCCGAAAAATAACATATACTGAAAGAAAGCATCCATCCGGGAGGCGAAAGCGTGGTCAGAAAACGGCTGCGTTTAAGGTGGGTCCTGCTTCTGTGTCTGTTCCTCATTCCCATCGGGGGAACGACGTTCTTCCGAAAAGAATACGGCCCGGCCGCGGAAGGCCGGACGGCGGGAGGCGTCGCCATACATATGAGCGACGGACGGAGGGAAGTCAGCCTGTCTTTGGATGAGTACCTGAAAGGCGCCACGGCGGCGCAGCTTTCGCCGGACGCGGCGGAGGAAATGGTCAAGGCCATGATGGTGGTCAACCGGACCTTCGTCTTTTACGTGGCGGGAGACCGGATGACGCTGGAGGGCGAATGGCTTGGACAGCCCTGGCTTTCATCTTCGGAGCGAAAGGAAAAAGGCTGGTCTGAGAAAAAACTGGAACGGGCAGTATCGGATACGAAAGACTGTATGATATACAGCGGCGACGATCCGATACTGCCCTTATATTTTCGGATCAGCAACGGAAAGACGCGGAGCGCGAAAGACGTATGGGGGCAGGACGTTTCCTGGCTTGTCTCGACGGAAAGCCTGTGGGATAAAAACGCGCCGGATCATACCCGCGAGCTTGCGTTTTCCGTCTTCCGGCTGGCCGGCCGGCTGGAAGGACAGGATCCGGAGGCGAAAAACTGGCGTCAGATCACCCCTTCCATGATCCAGATCGTGGGCAAAGACGATTCCGGCTACGTCCGCCAGATCCAGATCGGCAGCCAGGTCTATGACGGGGAAACGCTGCGCTATCTTTTGGACCTTCCCTCCGCCTGTTTCGACGTGACGGTGGAAGACGGCCGGGCGGTCTTTGTCTGCTACGGCGAAGGCCACGGCGTGGGGCTGAGCCTTTACGGCGGCAACGCCATGGCGCTTTCCGGAAGCGACTATACCCAGATCCTTTCATATTATTTCGCGGGGACAAAGATCCGCTGAAACATTTCATTTCCTTGCCGGACCCTGTGTATAAACCGGAAAAAAGCGGGCAAGACTATAGCTGCAGGATCATCACAGGGAAAGAAAGGATGCGAGTAAGTTGAAAAGAAACGGGATTTATCTGATCATGGCATGCGCTTTGGCCGCGGTTTTATGTATTTCCGGGATTGCCGGATACCGTTCAGGCATGGCGGACAAAAAGGCGGCCGAAAACGCGGCCCAGTTCCGGGACGCGGCCCTGGCCCGGGAGGAAACGCGGGAGACGGAGCCGTTTACCGAGCTGGACGCGCCGTCGGAGCCGGTGAACGCGGCCGCTTTGGAGGAAACCGAAGACGCGGCGCCGGAACAGACGCCGGAAACCTTCGGGGCGGAGGCAAAGCTGCTGTGGCCGTGCGAAGGCGCGGTGCTAAAGCCCTATTCCATGGATACGACCATTTACTTTGAGACGCTGGATCAGTACGCCGGCAATCCCGGGCTGATGATCGAGGCGGATGTGAACGCCCAGTTCGTGGCGGCTTTTGGCGGAACGGTATCCGATATCCGCGAAGACAGCCAATACGGTACGGTGCTGACGGTGGACATGGGCGACGGATATGAAACGATCTATGGACAGGTCAAAGACCTGACGGTGGACGTGGGCGATCCGGTGGTGAAAGGACAGGCGTTGGGGTATGTGGCGGAACCCACCGCTTATTACACGAAAGAAGGCAGCCATCTGTTCTTTGCCGTCAGAAAAGACGGGACGCCAAAAGATCCCGCCGACTGGCTGGCTGAAAGATAAACGGCAAGACGAGATACGAAAGCGGGGAAAACAGCATAAGATATAGAAGCAGGCGATGATATCCGGCGGTACATATTGAAAAATATGCAGCCGATATTTTAACAACGCGTCATCCGGCGGCCCCAAAAGGAGCCGGGAGCGCGCGTTAAATAACCTTTGTCATCGACTGCTTCATATACACGGGAGCGCGGCCGCGCTCCCCTTTTCTATTGAAAATAAAAAAATGTCGGGTATAATAGATTAATAGAAACGAGCGGGGTGGATCTATGAATTATACATACATCCTTCTGTGCGGCGACGGTACACTGTATACGGGCTGGACCAACCATCTGGAAGAAAGGGTCCGAGCCCATAATGAAGGCCGCGGGGCAAAGTATACCCGCGGACGGACGCCGGTGAAACTGGTATATTATGAGACATCAACGACGCGGGAAGCGGCCATGCGCCGGGAACGGGAGATCAAACGCATGGACCGGAGAGGAAAGCTGCGGCTGATCGCGTCCGGGGAAATGAGTGAGGAACTATGATCAAAAACAAGACAACAGGGATCGTCAAGGCGGTCATCGTCGCTTTAACGCTGATCTTGCAGGTGGCTTTGCTGTTCGTGCTGGTCATGCTTTTCAGGGAAAAGGTGACATGGGCGTACATCGCCATCGAAGTGCTCAGCGTGATCACCATCTTCGCGCTGGTCAATGACACCACGTCTTATAATTATTTCTGGATCATCATCGTTCTGGCCCTGCCGGTGGTCGGGTTCTGCCTGTACGGCATGTGGGGCCACAGGCGCAAGAACAGCCGGACCAACCGCCGGTTCCGCGAAGTGACGCAGAAAGGAAGGACTTACAAGGCGCAGGATCCCCAGGTTTTGGACGAGATGATCCGCCAGCATAAAGACCGGGCCCAGATCAGCAAATATCTGATCAGTGAAGATTTTCCGCTGTATAAGAATACGGCCGTCCGCTATTTTGAAGTGGGCGAGAAGAAGTTCGATGCCCTTTTTGAAGATATGGAAAATGCGGAAAAGTTCATCTTCCTTGAATATTTCATCGTGTCCCAGGGACAGATATGGGAACGGACCAAAGAGATACTGGCCAGGAAAGCGGCGGAAAAACTGGAAGTACGCCTCCTGGTGGACGATTTCGGGTGCCTGATCATTGATACGGAAACGATCCGTCACGAGATGGCCCAGATCGGCGTGCGGGTCAGCGTGTTCGCCCCCATCACGAAAGACGTGTCCCGTCTCACGTTCAATTACCGGAACCATCAGAAGATCGCCATCATCGACGGCAATATCGGCTATACCGGCGGCATCAATCTGGCCGACGAATACGCCAATATCTACGAACGGTTCGGCCACTGGAAGGATACGGCGGTCCGCCTGGAAGGCGACGGCGTCTGGGGCCTTACGGAGATCTTCCTTGAGATGTGGGAATTTTCGAGGGAAAACGAAGATATGGATTACGACCGGTACAGGCCGACGGTTTCGGTGGAAGCGGAAGGGTTCGTCCAGCCTATGGCGGACGGGCCGGCCAACAATCCGGACAATCCCATCGAGGAGACCTATATCCATCTGATCAACAAAGCCAAGGATTATATCTATTTTACGACGCCTTACCTGGTGTTGGACAATACGACTGTGGACGCGCTGTGCCGGGCGGCCCGGAGCGGCGTGGACGTGCGCATCATCACGCCCCGGATCTACGATAAGTGGTATGTCTATATGGTCACGGTCTTTAATTACGGCAAGCTGCTCCAGAACGGCATACGGATCTACGAATACGTGCCCGGTTTTATCCATGCCAAAAACGTGGTCAGCGACGACGAGTGCGCGGTGTGCGGCTCCATCAATATGGACTACAGAAGTTTTTACTTGCACTATGAATGTGGCGTGCTCATGACAGACGTGCCGGCCGTCATGGATATCAAGCAGGATTTTCTGGACACCCAGTCGGTGAGCGAGCGCATCAGCTACGATACGTGGAAAAAGCGTCCTTTCCCCCAGAAAGTGATCCAGTGGGTGCTCCGGATCTTTTCGCCCATGCTCTGATCCGGGCGGGTTTATCTTTATACGCGTAAAAAAAGTCCTCATGACCGGTTGGGAAATGAGGACTTTTTTCTGCCCTGCCGCCGCGTCAGAAGATGGGCATGACGGCCAGGAACTTGTACATCAGGATAAAGTGGCAGATGCTTCCGCCCATGACGAACAGATGGAAGATCTCATGGGAACCGAAGTTTTTATGCCGGCTGTTGAACAGGGGCAGCTTCAGCGCGTAGATGACGCCGCCGGCCGTATAGATCAGACCGCCGGCCAAAAGCCACAGGAAAGCTTCCGTGGGAAGGGCGTTGAGGATCTGGGTAAAGGCGAGGACGCATGTCCAGCCCATGCCGATATACAGTACCGAGGAGATCCACTTGGGGCAGGTGACCCAAAGCGCCTTCAGCAATATGCCCAGAAGGGCGATGCCCCAGACGACGCCCAGCAGGATATAGCCGGTCCGGCCGGGAATGGCGATCAGGCATACCGGCGTGTACGTGCCGGCGATCAGTACGGAGATCATCATGTGGTCAAATTTTTTCAGCCGTTTGTTGATCTTCGGGTTGATATCCAGCGTATGATACAGGGTGCTGGCGGCATATAATAATAACATGCTCACGATGAAGATCGTCAGCGCGACCAGATGGACCGGCTGAGGAGAGGAGGCGGCCTTGATGATGAGCGGTACGGCGGCGAATAAAGCCATCAGCCATCCGATAAAATGGGTAATGGCGCTGCCGGGATCTTTTGCTTTGAATTTCATATGATCACACCCTTCTGTATGATGTAGTATTAAAAACTATATTATATATATTATGATACTATCACATATAATATTCGTGTCAAGAGAAATGGGGCGAAAATATGAATTTTTTATAAATTTTAAGGCTGATTGTGAAAAAAAGGTGGCAAAAGAGATAAAATGTGGTATCATGTTTACAGCAATCGCCATCGCGGTTGGACATTATATTGATCGCGCCGTCGGGCGCGTGAGCATTAGGAGTTGAAATTATGGGAAAATATTTTGGAACAGACGGTTTCCGCGGGGAAGCCAATGTGGATCTGACAGTGGAACACGCGTTTAAAGTCGGCCGTTATCTGGGCTGGTATTTTGGAAAGGATCATAAGGCGCGGGTCGTTATCGGAAAAGATACGCGGCGTTCCAGCTATATGTTCGAGTACGCCCTGGTCGCCGGGCTCACAGCCAGCGGCGCGGACGCGTACCTGCTCCATGTGACGACCACACCCAGCGTGGCTTACGTGGTGCGCACCGAAGATTTTGACTGCGGTATCATGATCTCCGCCAGCCACAATCCGTTCTACGACAACGGCATTAAAGTCATCAACGCCAAAGGCCACAAGATGGAAGCCGATGTGGAACAGCTGATCGAAGACTATATCGACGGCAAAGTCGGCGAATTGCCGCTGGCCACCCGGGAGAACGTGGGGCGCACGGTCGATTACGCCATGGGCCGCAACCGCTACATAGGCCATCTGATCTCCATCGCCACCCGTTCCTTTAAAGACAAAAAGGTGGGCCTGGACTGCGCCAATGGTTCCGCGTCTTCCATCGCGAAGAGCGTGTTCGACGCGCTGGGCGCCAAGACCTATGTGATCAACGCGGAGCCGGACGGCACCAATATCAATACCAACTGCGGTTCCACCCATATCGAGAACCTTCAGAAATATGTCAAAGACAACGGCCTCGATGTGGGCTTCGCCTATGACGGCGACGCGGACCGGTGCCTGGCCGTGGACGAAAACGGCAATGTGGTGGACGGCGACCTGATCATGTACATCTGCGGCCGCTACATGAAAGAAAAGGGAACGTTGAACAACGATACGGTGGTGACCACCGTCATGTCCAACTTCGGGCTTTACCTGGCGCTTGACGAAGCGGGCATCCGTTACGAAAAAACAGCGGTAGGCGATAAATACGTATATGAAAACATGGTCAAGAACGGCCATTCCATAGGGGGCGAGCAGTCCGGCCATATCATCTTCAGCAAGCTGGCCACCACCGGAGACGGTATCCTCACTTCCCTGAAAGTCATGGAAGTGATGCTGGAGAAAAAAGAGAAGCTGTCCGAGCTGGCCAAACCGGTACGCATCTATCCCCAGCTGCTCGTCAACGTGCGGGTACAGGATAAACCGGCGGCCCGGGGCGACGCCGATGTACAGGCGGCCATTGCCCAGGTGGAAGCGGCGCTTGGCAACACGGGACGTATCCTCGTGCGGGAAAGCGGAACGGAACCGGTCCTTCGGGTCATGGTG
>CALWEE010000058.1 GCA_944376975.1 uncultured Lachnospiraceae bacterium | reverse complement strand
TGGGAGCGGACGCGGTCTATATTGGGACTGCGGCGTTGATCGCCCTGGGCTGCCATCTGTGCCGTACCTGTCAGTCAGGTCGGTGCAACTGGGGCATTGCCACCCAGAACCCGGAACTGGTCCGGCGTCTGGATCCGGAAGAAGGCGCGAAACGGCTGGTCCATCTGGTGACGGCCTGGACCCACGAGATCAAAGAGATGATGGGCGGCATGGGGATCAACTCCATTGAAGCGCTGAACGGAAACCGGCTCATGTTAAGAGGCATCGGACTGACGGACAGGGAATTGAACGTGCTGGGTATCCGTCACGCGGGCGAGTAAGGAGGTCGATGACGATGAAGATAAACGCGGCAGGCAAAACATACAGAGAACTGAACGCGGCGATCGAAGCATGCGGCGACGGAAAAGCCGAGATCATCGCGTGCTGCGGCCAGCGCTATATAGCCGATGGCCTTTCCGGAAAAAAGATCCATATATCAGGTACGCCGGGCAATGCCCTGGGGGCCTACATGGATTCCGGCGAGATCTTCGTCCATGGAGATGTCCAGGACGCGGTGGGCGATACGATGAACGATGGTCATATTTACGTGGATGGGATGGCCGGCGACGCGGCGGGATACGCCATGCGGGGCGGTGAGATCTATATCCGCGGCGACGTGGGATACCGGGCCGGGATACATATGAAAGCCTATGGCCAAAAACATCCGGTCATGATCATCGGCGGACGGGCCGGCAGTTTTCTCGGCGAATACCAGGCCGGCGGCACCATTGTTGTCCTTGGCCTGAATGAGGAAAAACGTCCGCCTGTGGGATACTTTTGCGGCGCCGGCATGCACGGCGGCGCCATTTACTTAAGGACAGAGAGGCTGCCGGAGGATCTTTCCGAACGGATCATCGCCAATGAAGTGAGCCGGAAAGATATGTGGGAGATCATGCCCAAACTGGAACATTTCTGCCAGGTGTTCGGAGAGGATATGGGAAAGATCTTAAAGAAGCCTTTTTACAGGCTGACGCCGGACAGCGCGAATCCATACAAACAGCTTTACGTGGCCAATTACCAGTAAACGATCCGCGTCTGTCCGAGAGAAAAAAGGAGGATCGGGATGGAAGAAACCCAACTTGATATACTGCGTTTTGTTAAAGAAAATGATGTGAAATTTATCCGCATGTCCTTTTGCGATATGTTCGGAGTCGAGAAAAATATCGCCATTATGGCGGATGAATTGCCCAGGGCGTTTGAATACGGTATTTCCTTTGACGCGTCGGCTGTCCGAGGATTCGGGAACGTGGAGCGGTCCGATCTGTTCCTCGTGCCGGACTGTTCCTCCGTGTCCATATTGCCGTGGCGTCCGGCCCACGACCGGGTGATGCAGATGTTCTGTTCCGTGAAAAATCCGGACGGGACCGATTTTCCGGAAGACAGCCGTTATATTTTGCGTCAGGCGGTCAATCGGTCCGCGAAGATGGGTTATATGTGCCGTATCGGAACGGAATGTGAATTTTATCTGACCCGCACCGACGACAACGGCGATCCGCTGTTGCGGCCCATTGATAAGGGCGGATACGGAGATATCGCGCCCATCGACAAGGGAGAGGATATCCGCAGGAGCATCTGTCTGGCCCTGGAATCCATCGGCATATCGCCGGAATGTTCCCATCATGAACGGGGAGCCGGACAGAACGAGATCGATTTCCGGTATTCCGATGTGTTGACAGCGGCGGATAATTTTATGATGTTCAAATATCTGGTCAAGTCGGTGGCCGCCATGAACGGGCTGTTCGCGTCGTTTATGCCCAAGCCATTCCTGGATGACAGCGGCAACGGCATGCACATCAACATGTCGTTGGTGCGCTGCGGGAAAAATGTCTTTAAGGTCGGCAAAGAACACTCGGAGACAGCGGAAAGCTTTATCGCCGGCATCCTGGAACATATAGGAGAGATCACCGCTTTTTTGAATCCGCTGACCAACTCCTATCGGCGGCTGGGGGCGTTTGAGGCGCCCAGGTACATTACCTGGTCCCATCAGAACCGGTCCCAGCTGATCCGTATACCGGCGTCAAGAGGCGACTTTAACCGCATGGAGCTGCGTTCGGCAGATCCGGCCTGCAACCCGTATATCGCCTTTGCCCTTCTGCTCCACGCCGGACTGGACGGCATTGAAAAGAAGCTGCCGCTCATGGCTCCCTGCAACCGGAATCTGTACGAAGCGTCCGATCTCATCAAAGAACAGAAGATCGCTTCCCTGCCCGGATCGCTGTATGAGGCGCTTCAGGCCGCTTCGGACAGTGAACTGGTCCATCGCGTCCTTCCGGAAAATTTCCTTCGGAAATATCTTGTGCGGAAATACGAAGAAGTCAGGAAAACGCAGGAGGCGCAGGACGCTTTCTCCTATGAACTGGAAACCTGTTTCCACACGCTTTAAGATGGGATAAGGGTGATGATATGGAAAATGTATTGATCGTATCTTCCAGCGACAAAGGCGGAGAGGCGTTCGCGTCGTTGATCACGGAACGATGCGAAGCCCGTGTCTGTTTCGCGAAAAGCAGCAAAGAAGGCATACAGACGCTGAAAGAACAAAATCAGGCGCTCATCGTCATCGTGGCGCCTCTGCCGGATGAATACGGGACCCATCTGGCGCGGCAGGCGGCGGAAAGCGCTGCCGGCGTGATCTTCGTGGCAAGGGACGCCAACCGCGGCGCCGTCAGCGAGCAGCTGCGAAGACAGGGGATCTTCGTGTTTTCCCTGGAAATGGGACGGAGTATGTTCGGATACGCGGTGGACATCATGTTGGCGCTGCATTTTCGTCTGATGCTGGCGGCGCCGAGGACGGAAAGGCTCCAGCAGCAGATCCAGGATATCCGGGCCATCGACCGGGCGAAATGCCTGTTGATCCAGTACGCGGATATGACCGAGCAGGAAGCCCATAGATATATTGAAAAGCAGGCCATGGACTGGCGGCGTACCCGCCGGGAGGTGGCCGATGAGATACTGAAAAGTTATGACGTGTAATTATATATAGGAAGAAGGAACCTTCATGGCGAAATATATATTTGTGACCGGCGGCGTCGTGTCCGGGCTGGGAAAGGGCATCACCGCCGCGTCGCTGGGACGGCTGTTAAAATGCCGGGGATTTAAAGTGGCGGCCCAGAAACTGGACCCGTATATCAATATCGACCCGGGAACGATGAGCCCCTATCAGCATGGTGAAGTGTATGTCACGGAAGATGGGGCCGAGACCGATCTGGATCTGGGACATTACGAACGGTTCATTGATGAAGATCTGAACCGGTTCTCCAATCTGACCACGGGAAAGGTCTACTGGAACGTGCTGAACAAGGAACGGAGAGGCGAATATCTGGGCGAGACCGTGCAGGTGGTCCCCCATATCACCGACGCGATCAAGGCGTTCATATATACCGTACAGGAAAAGACCGACGCGGATATCGTCATCACCGAGATCGGCGGAACGACCGGTGATATGGAATCCCAGCCGTTCCTGGAAGCCATAAGGCAGATATCCCATGAGATCGGGCGGGAAAACTGCCTGTTCATCCATGTGACGCTGGTGCCTTACCTGAAATCTTCCGGCGAGCACAAATCCAAACCGACACAGCATTCGGTCAGGGAGCTCCAGTCCTTCGGCATCATGCCGGACGTTATCGTCGCCCGTTCCGATCAGCCTTTTGAAGCGTCCATCCTGAAAAAGATCGCCTTGTTCTGCAACGTGAAGCCGGACTGCGTCATACCCAATCTGAACGTGCCGGTCCTTTATGAAGCGCCGATCATGCTCCAGGAAGCCGGGCTGGATAAGATCGTTTTAAGAGAACTGGGCCTGCCGTCTGAGAAGCCGGCGGACATGTCCGAATGGAAAGCCATGATCCAGGGGATAAAAGCCTGCAAGGATACGGTGACGATCGCTCTGGTGGGCAAATACGTCAAGCTCCATGATTCTTATCTGTCCGTGGTGGAAGCGTTGAAACACGGCGGATGGGAAAACGGCGTGAACGTGGATATCCAATGGACGGACAGCGAAAAGATCACGAAAGGAACAGTGGAAAGCCTGTTAAAAGAAGCGGATGGCGTCATCATTCCCGGAGGATTCGGAGACCGGGGGATCGAAGGTATGATCGAAGCGGCGGAATATGCCCGGTCGCGGCATATCCCCTATTTTGGCATCTGCCTGGGCATGCAGGTGGCCGTCATGGCGTTTGCCCGGAACGCGCTGGGTTACGCGGACGCGGATTCCAGAGAGTTTAACCCGGAAAGCGGGCATCTTGTCATCGATCTGATGCCGGATCAGCAGGGGAACCTTCCGAAAGGCGGAACGATGCGCCTGGGCGCCTATCCTTGCGCGATCGCGCCGGGAAGCGTCATGGAACGGGCTTACAAAAAGACGCGGATCATGGAACGCCATCGTCATCGCTATGAGTTCAACAACGCGTTCCGTCCGGCCTTTGAGGAAAAGGGCATGAAGATATCCGGCACATCACCGGACGGCCGCCTGGTGGAGGCGGTGGAACTGGAAGGAGAAGATTTTTACCTGGGCGTCCAGTACCATCCGGAATTTAAAAGTCGTCCCAACAGACCACATCCTCTGTTCAAAATGTTCATCCGCGAAGCGATGAGATATAAAGAGGATAAATGAACTTATTTTTTTTCAGATGTCATAAAAAAATTTTTGATTTACAAATGGGTTGAATTAGCATACACTATAGAATGGTAATAAAAATGACAAACGAAGAATAAGGAGAATAAGTATGAAAAGAGACGACATACACAAAGTGCTTATTATCGGTTCCGGACCCATTGTCATTGGACAGGCATGCGAGTTTGACTATTCCGGGACCCAGGCGTGCAAAGCCCTTCGTCAGCTGGGATATCAGATCGTCCTTGTTAATTCCAATCCGGCTACGATCATGACAGACCCGGGAACAGCGGATGTGACATACATTGAGCCGCTTAATGTGGACCGGCTGACCCAGATCATCGAGAAAGAACGGCCGGATGCCCTGCTTCCCAACCTGGGCGGGCAGTCGGGACTGAATCTGTGCTCAGAGCTTGCTGAAAGAGGCGTTCTGGATAAATATAACGTGAAAGTTATCGGTATCCAGGTGGACGCGATCGAACGGGGTGAAGACCGGATCGAGTTTAAGCACACGATGGAATCTCTTGGAATAGAAATGGCACGGAGCGAGATCGCCAATTCCGTTGACGAGGCGGTGGCCATCGCTTCCAAACTGGGCTACCCGGTGGTCCTTCGTCCGGCCTATACCATGGGCGGCGCCGGCGGCGGCCTCGTTTACAATGTGGAAGAGTTAAAGACAGTCTGCGCCAGAGGCCTTCAGGCCAGCCTGATCGGGCAGGTGCTCGTGGAAGAGTCGATCCTCGGCTGGGAAGAGCTGGAACTGGAAGTGGTGCGCGACTCCAAAAACAATAAGATCACCGTCTGCTTCATCGAAAACGTGGATCCGCTGGGCGTCCATACCGGCGATTCCTTCTGTACCGCGCCCATGCTGACCATTTCCGAAGAAGTCCAGAAACGGCTTCAGGAAAAGTCTTACCGCATACTGGAAGCCATCGACGTTATCGGCGGCTCCAACGTACAGTGGGCCCACGATCCGGTATCGGACCGGGATATCATCATTGAGATCAATCCCAGGACATCCCGTTCCTCGGCTCTGGCTTCCAAAGCCACCGGTTTCCCCATCGCCCTTGTTTCCGCCATGCTCGCCAGCGGCCTGACCCTCGACGAGATCCCCTGCGGTAAATACGGCACGCTGGATAAATATGTGCCTTCCGGCGATTATGTGGTCGTGAAGTTCGCCCGCTGGGCTTTTGAAAAGTTCAAAGGCGCCGAAGACAAGCTGGGCACGCAGATGCGGGCCGTAGGCGAAGTCATGAGCATCGGAAAGACGTATAAAGAAGCGCTGCAGAAAGCGATCCGAAGCCTGGAGATCGGTCGTTATGGCCTTGGCGGCGCGAAAGATTTCGTTTCAAAGAGCAAAAAAGAACTGCTCAAAATGCTGGCGACACCGTCCAGCGAACGGCATTTCATCATGTATGAAGCGCTGAGAAAGGGCGCGACAGCCGATGAGATCCACGATATTACGAAAGTGAAGTATTACTTCATCGAGCAGATGAAAGAACTGGTCGAAGAAGAAGAAATGCTGAAAACATATAAAGGCAGCATCCCGGGAACCGGTATCCTGCGCACGGCGAAACAGGACGGCTTCGCGGACAAGTATCTGTCCCAGATCCTTGAGGTGCCGGAAGAAGATATCCGCGCGGCCCGGGAGGAAGCAGGCATTGTTGAAGCCTGGGAAGGCGTGCACGTAAGCGGCACAAAAGATTCCGCTTACTATTATTCCAGCTACCAGATCGAAGATCACAATCCGGTCAACACAGACCGGCCGAAGATCATGATCTTAGGCGGCGGACCCAACCGTATCGGTCAGGGCATCGAGTTCGACTACTGCTGTGTCCATGCCGCGAAAGCCCTCCGGAAACTGGGCTTTGAGACGATCATCGTCAACTGTAATCCGGAGACGGTATCCACCGATTACGATACTTCCGATAAATTATACTTTGAACCGCTTACCCTTGAAGACGTGCTCAGCATCCATGAAAAGGAGAAACCGGTGGGCGTGATCGCCCAGTTCGGCGGGCAGACGCCGCTGAACCTGGCGTCCGACCTGAAAAAAGCCGGCGTCAACATTCTGGGTACCACGCCGGAGACCATCGACATGGCGGAAGACAGGGATCTGTTCCGGGCCATGATGGATAAGCTTGATATCCCCATGCCGGAATCCGGCATGGCTGTAGACGTGGATGAGGCGCTGGCCATCGCCAATAAGATCGGTTATCCGGTCATGGTACGTCCGTCTTATGTATTGGGCGGCCGGGGCATGGAAGTGGTCCATGACGACGAAGCGCTTACCTATTATATGAAGGCGGCTGTCGGCGTGACACCGGACCGTCCGATCCTGATCGACCGTTTCCTTCATCATGCCACCGAGTGTGAGGCCGATGCCATCAGCGACGGCGAGAACGTATACGTTCCGGCAGTTATGGAACACATCGAGCTGGCCGGCGTACATTCCGGCGACTCGGCCTGCATCTTGCCGTCCCTGAACCTGACGGACGAACAGGTGGCCACCATCAAAGATTATACGAAACGGATCGCCCAGGAGATGAACGTGGTCGGCCTGATGAACATGCAGTACGCCATTGAAGACGGCAAGGTCTATGTGCTGGAAGCCAATCCGAGAGCGTCCCGTACCGTGCCGCTGGTATCCAAAGTCTGCAATATCCAGATGGTCCAGCTGGCGACCGATATCATCACCGGCCATCTGACCGGAAGACCTTCGCCGGTACCGTCTCTCAAAGAAAAGAAATTCGCCCATTACGGCGTCAAAGAAGCGGTATTCCCCTTCAATATGTTCCAGGAAGTCGATCCGATCCTCGGACCGGAAATGCGTTCCACAGGCGAAGTGCTGGGTATGGCGGCAGATTTCGGCGAAGCGTTCTATAAAGCTCAGGAAGCGACCAAGACGATCCTTCCTATGGGCGGTACGGTGCTCATCAGCGTCAACGACAACGACAAGCCGGAAGTGGAAGAAGTGGCAAGAGGCTTCCATGAATGTGGCTTTAAGATCATCGCCACAGGACGGACTTACGATCTGATCGTGAAAGCGGGCATTCCGGCGAAGAAGATCGCCAAGATCAATGAAGGCCGGCCCAATATCCTCGATAAGATCACGAACAAAGAGATCGACCTGATCATCAATACGCCTATCGGCAAAAAAGGCGCGACAGACGACAGCTATATCCGTAAGTCCGCCATAAAAGGAAAGATCCCGTATATGACCACCATGGCGGCCGCGAAAGCGACGGTTGCCGCGATCAAAGCCGTTCAGAAGGAAGGCATGATCGGTGTGAAATCTCTTCAGGAATTCCACAGCGAGATCACGGAAATCTGATAACGATACTAGTGGCCCGGGCCGTCCCCTGTCTGACAGGGGGCGGCCCGGTTTTATGCGTGCCTGGCAGCGGATGAGCAGGAAAATGTAAAAAAGTTGTAAAAACGGACGGGGCGTCCCCCGAAGCATCCGCGGGTGTGGTATAATAATTGCGCGATGCGCAATTCAGGCCGATTTATCGGCCTGCCTTGCTTCGCAAGGATTATACCGGAAAGCCACGGCTTGGAAAGTAAATGTCGCATACGCGCCGCTTCCTTTCCTGCGCGCGTGGCATAATGTGAACACTTAGAGAATACGAGCGGAGCGAAGTATGAACTTAGTGAGAACATATACCTGGACACTTGGCGAATCGAAGCCGGAGGCGAACGATGAGGTTAGTGACCATGGCATAATGTGAACACTTAGAGAATACGAGCGAAGCGAAGTATGAACTTAGTGAGAACATATACCTGGACACTTGGCGAATCGAAGCCGGAGGCGAACGATGAGGTTAGT
>CALWEE010000057.1 GCA_944376975.1 uncultured Lachnospiraceae bacterium | reverse complement strand
TCGGAAGACAGCCGCGTCATGTCCACAAGGAAAGGACCCAGGCCGGAAAGTTTTATGCCTCTTTTCCCGGAGGCGTCCAACTGTTCCTTGTACGCTTTCATGTCCCGAAGGCATTTGCCCGCCTTCCGCACGATGCCGGAGGCGACGCCCCGCGTCTTCTTGCGCAGCCCCGAAAACAGGGCCATGGTCACGTCGGCGCCATACATCTCCCGCGCCCGGTCCACCAGGTTGTGGGCCTCGTCGGCCAGGATCACCCGTTTTTTCATGGGATCGGCGTACAGCCGCTTCAGGCTGGCGTCCGGATCGAAGGCGTAATTGTAGTCGCCGATGACCATATCGCACCATTCCGACACATCCATCTGGAGTTCATAGGGGCATACCTGATGCCGTTTGGCATAGTCTTCCACCGTCTGCCGGTCCATGGCGTCTTCATGGGTCAGCATGTCGAACATGGCGTCGTTGACCCGGTCAAAATGCCCTTTCGCCCGCTGGCAGGACTCCGGCTGGCACACGCACGCTTCCTGGGGGCAGATCTTTTCTTTGGCCGTCAGCGTGATCCGCTTCAGCGCCAGCCCCTGACCGTCAAGCAGGCGGCAGCTTTCTTCCGCCACGGTCCGGGCGATGGTCTTGGCTGTCAGATAAAAGATCATGCCGCACATGCCGCCGCCCATGGCTTTAAGCGTGGGGAACAGGGTCCCCAGTGTTTTTCCCGTGCCTGTGGGCGCCTGTATGAATATGCGCTTCTTTTGCTCGATCGTCCGGTATACGCCGGCGATCATACGTTTCTGGCCGTCCCGATAGTCAAACGGGAAGTCCAGCCCGCGTATGGACTGATCTCTTTTGACCAGCCATTCCCGCTTCCACCGAACCCACACGCTGTAGGCCGATATAAGATCTTCAAACCATCTTCTGAGGATGTCCCACTCCAGTGTCTGTTCAAAATACCGGAGTTCTTCTGTCTCCAACTGTCCATAGGTGACGCGCAGCGCCAACGGCTGCCCCGGATGTTCGCGTCCGTACATATAGGCGTAGCAGGACGCCTGCGCCACGTGCAGCGGCTCCGGTCCTTCTATGCGGTCCACGTCGCCTGTGATCCCTTTGATCTCATCGATGACGGTCCGGTCCGCCTCCGTGATGATGCCGTCGGCCCTGCCTTCCACGGTGATGGTAAACGCCTCGTCCGCCGGATAACAGACCGAAAGGCTGACTTCCGCCTTATAGGAACTGCCGGCCGCCTTTTGTATCTTCCGGTGGAGCCGGCTGCCCGCCAGCATGATGGACGGATCTTTCAGTTCGCCCAGCCGCTTGTCGATATCGCCGTGGCGAAGGATGAATTCCACCAGATCCCTCACGGAAACATGGACGTTCTCTTTATCCATAGCTGTCCTCCTCATTGCCAACATTATACCATACAATACAGCCGGGAATAAAGTACAACCCGCCCGGAATCATGGTTTTTATCACGTACAAAAAAGGCCGGCCGGAAAGGAGGCGGCGCGTTCTCCGTCTTTCCGGTCAGCCTTTAGGTCTTTTTTTCGTCTTAAAGCACTTTCGACAAAAAGTCTTTCAGCCGGTCATTTTTCGGATGGGTGAAAAATTCTTCCGGCGTATTCTGCTCCAGTATATGGCCGTCCGCCATGAACAGCACCCGGGAACCCACCTCTCTGGCGAATCCCATCTCGTGGGTGACAACGACCATGGTCATGCCCGAATCGGCCAGCTGTTTCATCAGATCCAGCACCTCGCCCACCATTTCCGGGTCCAGCGCCGAAGTGGGCTCGTCAAAAAGCATCACGTCCGGATTCATGGCCAGGGAACGGACAATGGCGATACGCTGTTTCTGTCCGCCGGACAGCTGGGCCGGATAGGCCGCGGCCTTGTCGGCCAGCCCGACTCTGTGCAGAAGCTCCATGGCTTTCTGGCAGGCTTCTTCTTTGGACATCAGTTTCAGTTTGACCGGCGCCAGCGTGATGTTGTCCATGATCGTCAGATGGTTGAACAGATTAAAATGCTGGAACACCATCCCCATCTTCTGGCGGATCTGGTTGACTTCCTTTGTCTTAGCGGAGGTGATATCCCGGCCTTCAAAGGTGATCGTGCCGGCTGTCGGACGCTCCAGCAGGTTGAGGCAGCGCAGGAATGTGCTTTTGCCGGAACCGGACGGGCCGACGATGACCACTTTTTCGCCTTTTTCGATATGTTCGTCAATATCCACGAGGACATGATTGTCTCCGAAAGATTTGCACAGTCCTTTAACGTCGATCACTTTGCGCCAGCCTCCTTTCAAACATGCCCAGCAGCTTGGTCAGTATGATGACCACGATCAGATACATGGCCGCCGTGATCAGCAGCGGCGGCAGCAGGTCGTAGGTGATCGCCGCCACGTTCTGGGCCGCTTTGGTCACGTCCAGCACGGCGATCGTTCCCACGATGGCCGTCTCTTTGATCAGGGTGATGAATTCATTGCCCAGGGCGGGGAGGATATTCTTCACCGCCTGAGGCAGGATGATGGACGCCATGGTCTGGCCCCAGCTAAGGCCCAGAGACCGGCCCGCTTCCATCTGGCCCGCGTCTACCGCTTCGATACCGGCCCGGATGATCTCGGCCACATAGGCGCTGGAATTGATACCAAAGCAAAGGACACCGGCCACCATGGGCGACGCGTCCAGTTTTCCGAAAATGATAAAGTAGATGATGAGCAGCTGAACGTATACCGGCGTTCCCCGGATGACCGCGATGTAAATGTTCGCGATCCAGTTCAGCGCTCTTAAAATAATGCCTTTGCGCATATGATTGCCCATGTACTTGATCAGCGCCAGGATCACGCCGATCCCCACGCCCAGGAGCACGGCAAACAACGACAGGACCATACTTGTCCGAAAGCCCCGCAAATAGGCAAGATATCTGTCGCTCTCGAGAAAAGCGCGGTAAAACGCTTCTCCGCAGCCTTCCAGCCATTCCAGCATGCTTTGACCTCCTTTGTATTATCACCGGATAACGGTTGAAAAAATTTACGGGCTAAATTTCGCGTCTCGCGAAAAAGCCCGTAAACGGATCCGGAACCGGATATGTACTGATTTCAGGGAGTTTATTCGCTGATCGTATGGTTCAGTGTAAACTCATCGATCTTTCCTTCGTCGATCAGCTGCTGAAGCACTTCGTTGATCTGTTCCAGCAGTTCCGTGTTGCCTTTCTGTACGGCGATGGCATATTTATCCGTGAACAGCTCGCCGTCCAGGATCTCCAGGTCATCGTTGGCCGCCACAAGCTGCTCAGCCGGCAGGGAGTCCATAACGATGCAGTCCAGTTTGTCGTTTTTCAGTTCCATGGCCGCTTCCGCGTATTTGCTGTACTGTTTGACTTCACAGCCCAGGTCCGCGCAGTAGCCGTCCGCTGTCGTTCCCATCTGAACGCCGGTGATCGTGCCTTCGGTCACGTCGTCCACGGAAGATACTTTGCCCGCGTCTTTCAGGACAACGACAACCTGACGGGATGTGGCGTATTCAATGGAAAAATCCATGCTTTCTTCCCGCTCCGGCGTTACGGAAATACCGGCCGCGGCAAAGTCTGCCTGTCCCTGCTGTACGGCAAGAAGCGCGCCGTCAAAGGTCATGTTGTTGATCACCAGTTCTTTGCCCATGGCTTTCGCGATCTCATTGGCGATATCCACATCGACGCCGATGACGGTCTGGCCGTCTTCCGTGTATTCATAGGGGGCGAAACCGGCTTCTGTTGCCATGATCAGCTTGCCGCTGTCTTCACCGCCTGTCGCTTCCGTTGTTTCTCCAGCCGCGGCTGTCTCTGCCTGGGTGGATGCTGTTGTCTCTCCTGCCTGGCTGCTGCACGCTGTCAGTAAAGACAGAGCCATGACAGCCGCGAGGGCAGCGCTTAAGATTTTTTTCATCATATTTTCCTCCTCATCTGACGATCTTTTTATTCAATGAATATTTTAGACCATTATCACAGAACAATATACACTTAAACCTTATAAAATGCAAGTATTTTTGAATAAAAATAAATTTTCCGGGACGTTTTCTTTTGACGGCTCATAAAAAGACCACTTTCCCGTCGTAAACGGCAAATTCCCGTTCTCCATCCGGGCTGATCCGGGCTTTCCCGGCAGTCGTTTCCACGGCCGACCGGTGCCACGCTTCGGCCCGGTCCGTTTCCACCACCACGTGAAAGACCGCCTTGTCCGTATACTCCGAGCCGGTCAGCCAGGCGTCGCTGCCTTCAACGAAATACTGGAACTTTCCCACCAGGTTATAGTCCAGTTCCACGAGAAACGCCAGACCTTTTCGCTTTTCCAGGATCACGCAGTCCGCCACGGCCTTTTTCGCCGCGTCCCGATAGGCCCGCGCCAGACCGCCTGTCCCCAGCAGCGTGCCGCCGAAATACCGGGTCACCACGACGCAGACGTCCCGGAGGCCTTCTCCGGCGATCACGTCAAGCATGGGTTTCCCCGCGGTGCCGGAAGGTTCCCCGTCATCGCCGCATCGGGAAATGACCGGATCGTTTCCATATATATAGGCGTAGCAATGATGCCGCGCGTCCCAGTATTTTTTTCGTACCGTTTCAAGAAAGGCCAGCGCTTCTTCTTCCGAACGGACCGGGACCGCCTCCGCTATAAAACGGGACTTTTTTTCCACGATCTCGCCCGAGCCGCCCCGGTAAATGATCTTATCGTTCTTCATTCCTGATCTCCTCGGATGACACGCCCGTCCCGCGGGCATACTTTTGATAAAGGACCGGACTACCTCTGTTTGTTCCGAATCTGTGAACTTTTGATGAAATCTTTTTTAATTGTACCATAAAAGCCGTAAATATCAAATTTTTTCTTTGCTTTCATCAGCGATATTTGCTATAATGAACCTTTGAAAAGGAGGCCAGATTTTATGGATTATAGTAAACACGGAACCCTTAAAAAACAAAAGAAGATCCGTTCCGGTATTCCGAAAGCCAAACATAAAGTCAGTTTTAATATATTCCGGGTTGTCATATTCTGCCTGATCGCCGTCATCGTCATGGGCGTAGCCGCCGGTGTGGGCGGTTTTAAAGGGATCATCGACAGCGCGCCGGATATCACCTCTGAGGATGTTATCCCTCAGGGTTATAAATCTTTCATATATGACAAGGACGGCAATATGGTGACCCAGCTCTACCAGCCGGAGACCAACCGTATCTATGTCGACATCGAAGAGATCCCGCCGGTCCTTCAGGAAGCGTTCATCGCCCTGGAAGACGAACGGTTCTGGGACCACAACGGCATCGATCCCAAGGGTATCGTCCGGGCCTTCTTCGTAGGCGTCACCTCCGGTGATTTCTCCGAGGGCGCCAGTACGATCACCCAGCAGCTGCTGAAACTGAACGTCTTCGGCGGCGGCAACGAAGAAAACCTGCTTTTGAAATTCAAACGTAAGTTCCAGGAACAGTTCCTGGCTCTGGAACTCGAAAAACAGATGAGCAAGGAAGATATCCTGGAAGCTTATCTGAACACCATCAACCTGGGCGCGTCCACCTACGGCGTGGAAGCCGCTTCCCAGCGTTATTTCGGCAAGTCCTGTTCCGAAGTCAACGCCTCCGAAGCCGCGGTCCTGGCCAGCATCGCCAAGAGTCCCACCTACTACGATCCCATCAGCTATCCTGAAGAAAACAAGGAACGGCGGGACAAGACCCTGGGGAACATGCTGGATCAGGGTTATCTGACCCAGGCAGAATACGATGAAGCCATGGCGGACGACGTCTATGCCCGCATCGCCGAGCACGCGGAAAGCCAGAGCGGCGTTCAGCAGATCTTCACCTACTACGAAGACGCGGCCATCCGTCAGGTCCTTGAAGACCTGGAGGAAAAACTGGGCTACACGGAAGAACAGGCGGTCAACAAGCTTTACGGCGGCGGCCTCCGGGTCTACCTGGCCCAGGACAACCAGATCCAGGACATTGTTGATGAAGAGTACTCGGACAATTCCAACTTCGCCGAGATCAACACCCTTGGGCTGACATGGCGCTGTTCCGTCCAGGAAGAAGACGGGACCGTGTCCAACTATGATGAACAGACCATGCAGTACTATTTCTGGAACAACGGCAACAACAGTTTCCGTCTCCTTTACAATAACGAAGAAGAAGCGTGGGCCGACATCCAGGCTTACAAAGACGCCCTGGGCATCACCGAAGATCAGGTCATCGCCGAGACCTTCGATCAGCCTTACGCCCTTCAGTCTTCTTTCGTCATCATGGATCAGGAGACCGGTGAGGTCAAAGCCATCGCCGGCGGCCGGAACGAAAAGAAGGAAAGCCTTTCCTTCAGCCGTGAGACCCAGTCCACACGGCAGCCCGGTTCCTGTTTCAAGATCCTGGCCTGCTATCTTCCGGGCATTGATTCCGGCGTCATGACGCTGGCAAGTTCTGAAGACGATACGCCTTACACCACCGCTTCCGGCTACAGCCCGGAAAACTGGTGGGGCGGCTACGGCGCTTACGGCTCCACCCTCACCGCGAGGAAGGCCATCGAGCAGTCGGCCAACGTGGTCACCACCAAGTTTTATGTGGAAGACGTGGGCGCCGACCTGGCCATCGACTATATGCAGAAACTTGGCATCACCACTTTGACAGAGAACGATTACGTGGAATCGCTGGCCCTGGGCGGTCTGTACAACGGCGTCACCAACCTGGAGATGACCGCTGCCTACAACGCCATCGCCAACGGCGGCAAATATGTCCGTCCTGTATTTTACACGAAGGTCATTGACCGGGACGGCAACGTGATCTTAGACAACACGAACCCGGAAGGAGAACAGGTCATCAAGGAAAGCACCGCCTACCTTCTGACAAGCGCCATGCAGGACGTTGTGACCAAAGGTACCGGTACGCCGGCCAATATGAACGACGGCATGGATATCGCCGGTAAGACAGGTACGACCAACGACTCGAAAGACCTGTGGTTTGTGGGTTATACGCCCTACTATACCGCCGGCGTATGGCTGGGCTATGACCAGGCTTATCCTATGGAAGACCTGTACGGCGTGGATCCGGCCCACGAATATCTGTGGGCGAAGATCATGGCGCGTATCGATTCGGAATGTGGGCTGGAGAACGCCTCCTTTGAGATCCCGGCAAGCGTCGGGACACGGACCGTCTGCTCCATCTCCGGAAAGCTTCCGAGCGCCGGATGCCCGACCATCACCGAATATTTCGACCTGAACGCGCTGCCTTCCGAGCACTGCAACGACCATATCAGCGTCAGCATATGCAACGTCTGCGGAGGCATCGCCGGACCGAATTCGCCGAGCACGAGCTACAAGACCTTTACAAGCTCCGCTTCCGTTCCGTCTTACTCCTGTACCTGCCCGCCGCAGACAGAAGCCGAGACGCCGGCTGAAGCGGAATCACCCACCGAATCGGATTCGACGGAGACCACGCCGCCAGCGACCGAGCCTCCGGTAACGGAACCGCCGGCTACCGAGCCACCGGCAACAGAGGCTCCGACACCGCCGGAGACAACGCCATCCGGAGCAGTCGGATAAAACGATAACACAAAGATCCCCATCGGATATCCCATTTAAAAGGTTATCCGGTGGGGATCGTTTTTGTTATCTCTATTTTTTCATTTTCGGATCGAAGATCAGCGATGCGATATAAGATAAAAGGATGGAGGCGCTGATGCCTATGGATGACGCGGTAAATCCGCCTTTGAAAATGCCGATGAACCCGTCGTCATTGATGGCCGCGCGCACGCCCTCCCACAGGCTGTAGCCAAAGCCGCACAGAGGGACGGTGGCTCCCGCCCCGGCAAAATCCGCCAGCGGCTTATACAGTCCCAGGACACCGGCCGCGACGCCGGTACAGACTAAAAGGACCATGATCCTTCCGGGAAGCAGCTTTGTCTTATCCATCAGGAGCTGGACAAGGCCGCATATGAGCCCGCCTGTCAAAAAAGCTTTTAAATAGATCATTTTTCCGCTCCTTTCCCGGCGAAAAAGCCGCTTTCCAGTATGACGCCATGGGCGATGCCGGGAATGGACGCGCCTTCGTTAAAGCTGACCTTGGACAGCAGGGCGCCTGTGGGAACAAAAAGGATCCGCTGCCACTCCCCTGTTTTCAGTTTTTCCAAAAGATAACAGCACAAAGTCACAGCCGAGCAGCCGCAGCCGCTCCCGCCGGCATGGGTGTCCTGGGCTTCGCTGTCATAAATGAGCACGCCGCAGTCCATGTGCTGAAGGCGTATATCATAGCCTCTGTCTTCCATCAGTTCATACAAAAGCCGCTGCCCCACGCTTCCCAGGTCCCCGGTGACGATCCGGTCGTAATACGCCGGTGAAACGCCCAGATCCCGAAGATTGGACCCGATCACATGGGCCGCCGCCGGGGCCATGCAGGCGCCCATATTCTGGGAATCTTTGATGCCGTAATCTTCGATGATCCCCGGCGTCGCCCCGGTCACCCGAACGGTCCTTTCATCCGGCCGGTCGGAAGCGGTTTTTTCTTCCGACGCTTCCAGGATGACGGCGCCGCTCCCGGTCACCGTCCAC